>JANNSA010000353.1:0-8728 GCA_031402115.1 Hyphomicrobiaceae bacterium
GACAGGAGACGTTCAGCGCGCATGACATCGACCTACCGCCGACTGCTGACAGAAGTTGTCAGGAGGATGGCAGTATGATCGCAATCAAGCAACAGCAGGTTGAGGAGAACCTATGATCACGCTTTACGGCGGCGGACGCCATTTCGGATTGCCCGATCCCAGCCCCTTCGTCGTCAAGGCCGAAGTTCTGCTGAAGATGGCGGGAGTGGCTTATCAGACCGCTGCGGGCGTGTTCGCCAAGTCACCAAAGCACAAGATGCCGTATATTGACGATGACGGCCTGATCCTGGGCGATTCAACGTTCATCCGCTGGCACCTGGAAGCCAAGCACGGCGTGGCTCTTGATGGTTCACTGTCACCCCTCGAGAAAGCCAACGCCTGGGCTTACGAAAAGCTTGTGGAAGAGCATTTGTATTTCGCGATCGTTGACGCACGCTGGTCCGACGACAAAGATTTTGAACGCGGCCCTGCCGTCTTCTTCAATGCTGCGCCGGCCCCGATCCGGCCGTTCGTGAAATGGATGATCCGGCGCAAGGTGCGGCAGAACCTGCAGTCACAGGGCATGGGCCGCCACAGCCGGGCCGAGATCGTGCGGCTGGCCACAGCTGACCTGGACGCCATCGCCACGTTCCTTGCTGACAAGCCCTGGCTGATGGGAGCAGAGCCCTGCGGATCCGACGCGACTGTGTGGGCGTTCGTCAACAGCGCCCTGTGCCCACACTTCGACAACGCCGTCCGCGCCGCCGGCGAGCGCCACGCCAATCTCGTGGCCTACAGCGAGCGTGGCGCGCGGCGCTGGTTCCCGGATCTGGCAGTGGGGTGAGAACCTATCGGCAGAGCCGCTGAGGCGCCCTTGAGAAACCCCAGCAACGGCTAGCCATACAAGAACCGGCTAGCCGCGATCCATCGGGATCGGGGTGTAACCGCAAGGCCCGGCAACCGGTGCGGGGAACGAGATGGCGTCGCTGAACAGAGCGCCGTCGTCGTGGAAATACGTGATGGTCGTGCACCAGGATTCCGTAGTCTCGGCGTCACCGGTGCGCAGCACGCTGCTGGTGGTCGCAACGACGCCAGCAATCTCGCGCCGGGTTATGGCCCGCTGCAAGGGCGCATCGGCCAGCATGTCACGCAGTGGACCGTTGGCGATTGGGGCGAGGTCGCGACGCAACCACTCCACTACCGACGGACGCTTGGCGATGGCCGGTGCCGACAGCGCCTGCAGAGTGAGGCGCGGTGAGCGCGTCAGGGCACGGGGCACGGGACAATAAGCAATCGTGGCAACAAGCGCCCGGAGCAGCGTGCTGGAGGGCGCCCAGCCAAAATCGCGCAGCCGGATCTGCTGCGGAATGCCTGGCTTGTCGTCGCCCCGCTCCCAGCGCGAGACCGTACGCTGGGCCACACCGATCAGCTCGGCAAGCTGCTGCTGGCTGAAGCCATGCCGCAACCGGAAACTCCGGATCGAAGCTGGCCATTGATTGTCCATCGCGCTCTCCTCGCCCATGCCGCGCCCACACGGCATAGGACGCCCTTAGACGTTGTTACTGCACCATGCTGACTGCTAACCCTAAATCGTGGCGTTCCTTGGGGGGAATACGCACACCGAAACGCGAGCGGTGCCGGGGAGGCAATCGCTATGCCTGCAAAGGCAGCGAATCGGCGGAGAGAGGCCGGCGGCGCGATGGGTGTTCGCGGCGCCGGCTTCTGGCGTTTCAGGATTGCCCGCGACCGGTCGATCAATGCAACGGCGCCGGCAGAGCCGCCCTCACTAAATCCCCCACGCGCCGATCAACAGTTCTGCCACGCGCCGGGTGCGGTCGCGGATCGAGTCAGCGGTCCAGTCCGGGTAGCGGCAAACATCCTGGACGCCCTCAGACGGCGGCGGGCGGCGGTAGCGCAGATAGGCCTTCTTCTTGCGTGCAAAGGTATCGGTGCCGATGTTGCCGTCGATGGCGCGGTTGAGCAGGATGGCGTTGCCGAGCAGATCAAGGCAGGCGCGGTGCTCGCTGGCTGAAAACAAGTTCAACCAATAGGAACCGCGCGGCGGGTTCTGCGGCAGCACGTGTTCCACCGAGGCCGTGTCAATCCACTGCGGAAGGGCCTCGCCGCGCTCCAGGAAATTGGCGGCCTCGATGCGCCGGGCCAGGGCGCCGCGAACATTGAAGAACCGGATCGATTCCTTCAACTTGCGCCGCACATCGTTCTTCATGGCGCTTGGCGGTTCCAGCACGCCATTGCTCGCTAGTGGATCCCGGCCGGCGGCAAACTCGGCGATGATGGCGCTGCACAACCGGCGGCGGTTGTCCTCCTTGGTATTGTTGATCAGCATCAAGTACATCGACCGGTCGAGGGCCCTGAGCAAGTCGTAGACGCGGGCTTCATCACCACCTGAACGCACCAGCATCTCCAGCGCTACTGTGCGCCATTCGCTCCACTCACCCTCATGGCGCCCGAGCCAGCCCATGGTCTGCAGGAAGTTGTTAGGGTTGCGGCGCTCATCGGCGAAGGCAATCTCGCGCCGCGCGATCTGCTCCATCGCCTCGCCATAGGTCGGCAGGTCGGTCTTGTGAAACTCACTGACGCCGCGCCGCATGACGGCTTCGGTCAGCCGCACTGGCCATTGCCGCTCCGTCATCCACACGCCCGCAAAGATGTAGCCGAGCGAGCGCAGCAGCGCGTCGACGCCCTTGGCACCGAGCCGGTTATCGAGCTCATCCCACTGCGCCGCAGCAGCTTCGCGCTCGGCATCAGGCAGCCGTGACACCAGATCGGACCGCATTTGATCGGTTTCCGACAATTCCAGCCCACGACCATTCAGCACCTGGAACAGGGTCAGGCCTTGCGCCTCGGAACTGGCGACAACGGCGATCAGTTCGCAATGGTGCAAGATGAATTCCACCAGTCGGGCGCGGTCGGGCACTTCCGGATCGCTGCCGGCGCGCTCCAGCACGCGCCGGAAACTGGCGGCGACATCGGCAAACCGCCGGTGCCGCTCGGCAACATCATCAGCATCGCCCGGCGCCGTGGTGGTGGCGGCACTGGCTGCGACCCAGCGGGCGAAGGCGGGGCCATCAAGTTCGCCCAGCCGCAAGCGGTAGCCCTCGTCATGCTGGTGCACGTCGTCAGCGTCGTCATGCAGCAGCGCATGCAGCTTGCCGGCCCGGGGCGCTGCCGATTCGAGATCGCGCAATACGGCGATCAGGATGAACAGCGTCGTCAACCGCTGCCGGCCATCAATCACGGCATAGCGGCGCTGCGGCCGCTTGGTCAGCACGATACTGCCGACGAAATAGGGATAGTCCGGTTTGGCACCAGCAGAAGCCAGGCACGCCTTCATCAGATCATCGAGCAGCGCACCGGCGTGCTCAACGCTCCAGCGATACGGCCGCTGATAAGTCGGAAACTCGAACACGAAGCTCGGCGAGAACAGCTTGGCGATGGTCAGTTGCTGCGTATCAAAGGCCATGACGCTCCCGCTCGATTCGTGTCGGTTATAGCGGACCATACGAGCGTGCTCGGGCGGCATCCAGCGTGGATTTGGCGGGCTACTCGCTATTGGGGGTTTTGCGGCTGCCTTGCACTTGGCATTCTGGACCCTGTGGGCACTCTTCAGCGCGAAAACTGTTGAAGCCTTCGAAACACGCTTGGTGACCTGTCATGACCCTTGTACTTCGCAGCGCCAGGCTCGCCGATGCCCCCTTGTTGCGGGCCTGGGACCGCGATCCGGCAATTGAAGCGTCCGGCGGCAGCGACGGCGATTTCGACTGGGACACCGAATTGCCGCGCGACGTGCCCTGGCGCGGGCTGTTAATTGCCGAGCAAGACGGCCGGCCGATTGGCTTCATGCAGATCATCGATGCCCGTCATGAGGCAACCCACTATTGGGGCGAGATCGAGGAGGGCATCAGGGCGATCGACATCTGGATCGGCGCTGCTGGCGATCGCGGCCATGGCCACGGCACAGCAATGCTGCGGCTGGCGCTCGAACGCTGCTTCGCCAGCGCCGAGGTCAAAGCCGTGCTGATCGACCCGCTGGTTCGCAATACCGACGCGCTACGCTTCTACGAACGCATCGGCTTTCGCCGCGTCGGGCCGCGCAGGGTCGGCGATGACGACTGCTATGTGTACCGCATGGAGCGGGCGGACTGGGTGGCGGTTTGAAAACTCTTTGCGGCACAACGCTGCCAACATCATGAGCAATCAGAATGAGCGCGGAAGTTTCCTTCCGCGCCCGTCGCACGTGCAGTCCCGTAGGGACGAAAGATCAGCTGCCGCTCTTCAGCTCTTCGGCCTTCATTTCGGTGCCGTCAGCCTTGATCGTGACGTCCATCTTCTTGGCGCCATCAGCACCTTCGATTTCGTAGAACGTGCCGGCGGGACGCTTGCTCTCTTCGATCTTGGATGGCGCGAAAGCCGGCATGGCGGCCATGACGGCCTTGGTCACAACTTCCGGAACTTTGTCCATGGTGATTTCGGTTTCGACTTCGTCGAGCGTGCCGTCTTCCATGACGTCAATCTCGATCTTCATGTCGCCGTTCATGCCCTGGACTTCAAAAACCTTCTTGCCATTGTCTTCGTCGGAGTTGGCCGACATCGCCTTGAAAGCGGGCACTTCCTTCATGGCGGTGTCCATGACGGCCTTCGGAACAGCGGTCAGTTCAACCTTCATTTCGTCGGCGTAAGCGACGCCGGCGATGACCATGGCGACCAGGCTGACCGTGGCGAACTTCAACATCATGATGATCCCTTGAACTGCTCATCGCCTTTGCAGCGACGCGGCTAGGACCACACATGCTGGGCAAAGTTCCAGTGACATTTCGTGAATTTTTGAAGCCCTTTCAATGACTATCTAACTATATGAATTTTATAAATATAATTCGATGTTACGCAGTCGTTATTTGGCGATGACTTCGGTCATTTTTGGCGCCGCACCATTAGTCGTGCTGCGATTGCGAACACGGCGCCCGCTGGCATCTGGCAGCGCCACTTCTCTGGCCACTTCTCTGGCCACTTCAGCGGACGCAAGAGCTGTGCATTGGTTGTTCGCATGACATCTGTGACGCCTGTCGCCAACCGCGAATAGGCCTTAATAATGCCTGGCAAAGCCGCCTCGGCCCATCCGACAGCTCTTCAACCACCTGGTACCCTTGCGCCCATGAGCCAGAAATCGATCACCATCCGGGGGGCGCGCGAGCACAACCTCAAGAACGTCGACTTGAGTTTTCCGCGTGACGCGCTGGTGGTGTTCACCGGGTTGTCAGGCAGCGGAAAATCGTCGCTGGCGTTTGACACGATCTATGCGGAAGGCCAGCGCCGCTATGTCGAGTCACTGAGCGCCTATGCGCGGCAGTTCCTGGAGATGATGCAGAAGCCGGACGTCGACCTGATTGAAGGGCTGTCGCCGGCCATCTCCATCGAGCAGAAGACCACCAGCCGCAATCCGCGTTCCACCGTCGGCACGGTGACGGAAATCTATGACTACATGCGGTTGCTGTTCGCCCGCGTCGGTGTGCCATATTCGCCGGCAACCGGCTTGCCGATCGAGAGCCAGACCATCAGTCAGATGGTTGATCGCATCCTGACGCTGCCGGAGGGCACCCGTCTGTATCTGCTCGCCCCGGTGGTGCGTGGCCGGAAAGGCGAGTACCGCAAGGAACTGGGTGAGTGGCAGCGCAAGGGCTTTCAGCGCGTCAAGATCAACGGCACTTTTTATGAGATCCCAGATGCGCCCAAGCTCGACAAGAAGTTCAAACACGACATCGACGTGGTGGTCGACCGGCTGGTGATTAAGTCCGACCTCGGCAACCGCCTGGCGGAATCCCTGGAAACGGCGCTGGAGCTGTCTGACGGACTGGCGATTGTCGAGTTCGCCGACAAGCCGCTTGTCAACAAGGGCGGCGCTTCTGCCCCCTCTCCCCGTCCTTCACGGGGAGAGGGCCGGGGTGAGGGGCAGGAACTTGCTCCGAACCAAGCAGCCGCCATGCCCACAAAAGCAAAGAGTAAGGCACAGGCCGCAAAATCCGCCGTCAGCTCCAAGAAGTCGAGCCAGCCGCTGCCCCTCACCCCAGCCCTCTCCCCGCGAAGTGCGGGGCGAGGGGGCAACGGCCCTGACCCCATCCAGCGCGCCGTGCTCGGCAATAAGAACGAAACCCACGAGCGCCTGACCTTCTCCGCCCGCTTCGCCTGCCCGGTATCGGGCTTCACCATCGACGAAATTGAGCCGCGGCTGTTCTCGTTCAACGCTCCAGCCGGCGCCTGCCCGAAATGCGACGGGCTCGGCACCGAGCTGAAGTTCGAGCCAGACCTGGTGGTGCCCGACACGACGCTGACCTTGGATGACGGCGCCATCGTGCCGTGGTCGCGCACCGGCGCCGCCTCGCCCTATTACGCGCAGACGCTGGAAGCCATCTGCCGCCACACCCGCACCGACATGATGACGCCGTGGCAGGATCTGCCGCAACAGGTCCGCGACCTGATCCTGTTCGGCTCCGGCGATGTGCCCGTGGAGTTCCGCTACGAGGACGGCGTCAGGAGCTACAAGACGGAGAAGCCGTTCGAGGGCGTGATCGGCAATATCGAGCGGCGCTGGCGTGAAACCGAAAGCACCTGGATCCGCGAGGAGCTGACGCGCTTCCAGGGCTCGCAGCCGTGCGATGCCTGCGGCGGTTTCCGCCTCAAGCCGCAATCGCTGGCAATCAAGATTGACGGCCTGCACATCGGCCACGCGACACAGATGTCGATCCGCAAGGCCAATGACTGGTTCAGCCAATTGCCGGACAAGCTGACGGGCAAGCAGAACGAGATCGCCGTGCGCGTGTTGAAGGAGATCCGCGAGCGCCTGCGCTTCCTGGTCGATGTCGGCCTCGACTACCTGACTTTGGCGCGCAATTCCGGCACGTTGTCGGGCGGCGAAAGCCAGCGCATCCGGCTTGCCAGTCAGATCGGCTCCGGTTTGACGGGCGTGCTGTACGTACTCGACGAGCCGTCGATCGGCCTGCATCAGCGCGACAATGCAAGACTGCTGGTGACGCTCAAGCACCTGCGCGATCTCGGCAATACCGTGCTGGTGGTTGAGCACGATGAGGACGCCATCCTGCAGGCCGACCATGTCGTCGACATCGGCCCGGGCGCTGGCGTGCATGGCGGCCAGATCATCGCCGAGGGCACGCCCGCCGACATCATGGCCAACAGCGCCAGCCTGACCGGCCGCTATCTGTCGGGCTCGCTGCAGGTGCCGGTGCCCAAGACCCGCCGCGCCGCGCATAAGGGCCGCTACATCCGCGTCACCGGCGCCACTGGCAACAATCTGAAGGACGTGACGGCGCAGATCCCGATCGGCCTGTTCACTTGCGTCACCGGTGTCTCGGGCGGCGGTAAGTCGACGCTGCTGCTTGACACCATCTACCGGGCGCTAGCCAAAAAGCTGAACGGCGCACGTGAGCATCCGGCGCCTTACAAGACGCTGGAAGGGCTCGAGCACCTCGACAAGATCATCGACATCGACCAGTCGCCGATTGGCCGCACGCCGCGCTCCAATCCCGCCACCTATACGGGCGCCTTCACGCCGATGCGCGAGTGGTTCGCTGGGCTGCCGGAGTCCAAGACGCGCGGCTACCAGCCGGGCCGCTTCTCGTTCAACGTCAAGGGCGGCCGCTGCGAGGCCTGCCAGGGCGACGGCGTGATCAAAATTGAAATGCACTTCCTGCCCGACGTCTACGTCACTTGCGACCAGTGCAAGGGCAAGCGCTACAACCGCGAAACCCTCGACGTGAAGTTCAAGGACAAGAGCATCGCCGACGTGCTCGACATGACGGTGGAAGAGGGCGCGGTGTTCTTCAAGGCGGTGCCCAGCATCCGCGACAAACTCGATACGTTGGCGCGCGTCGGGCTCGGCTATGTCAAGATCGGCCAGCAGGCCAACACGCTGTCGGGTGGCGAGGCGCAGCGCATCAAGCTGGCCAAGGAACTGTCGCGACGCGCGACAGGCCGGACGCTGTACATCCTCGACGAACCGACCACGGGCCTGCACTTCCACGACGTCGCCAAGCTTCTGGAAGTGCTGCACGAACTGGCCGACGGCGGCAACACCGTGGTGGTCATCGAGCACAACCTGGAGGTGGTGAAAACCGCCGACTGGGTGATCGACCTCGGCCCCGAAGGCGGCGACGGCGGGGGCAGGATCGTGGCGGTGGGGACGCCGGAGGACGTGGCGGCAGTGGCGGAAAGCTATACGGGGCAATATTTACGCGAGCTGCTGGGGCGAAGGGCGAAAGGGCGGGCGGCGGCCGGCGCGGCGTGACGGGGGAGGGAGCGGAAGGAGGCGGCGGAGTGATGCGCGACGTTTGATCGGGTGGTGGCGCTGGTTAGGGCAAGCAAGGTTCGAGGTTCGCGGCATGCCTATCGCCGCCTCGTTGAACATTCAACAAACTATGACGACCTTCTCGCCAGCATCGACATGGCCGAGGTTTTGGAGGATTATCTGGCCTACTTCACTGGCTCCCCGCTGCTGCTGCTGCATGTGATTGAAGTTGCCAAGGTGATGCATGCGGTGTGGGGCATCGAAAAGGACACCGGCGAGCCAGCCGCGCTCATCACGGCCTATCGCCCCGACACACGACTCTGGTCCGATGATTTCAGGACGCGAAAGCCATGAGAGAACGTCAGTGACCGACGATCGAATACATCCACGAGGGCCGTATGGTGATCGAAGTCGACGTGACGCTGATCGAAA
>JANNSA010000354.1:0-10714 GCA_031402115.1 Hyphomicrobiaceae bacterium
GGGGGTTTGGGCGCGTACCCCCCCCCCCCCCCCCCCCCCCCCCCCCCCACCGCCCACCCTTCGGCCGCCCCCCCACTTGCCCGCGCGCGGCCGGTGGGGTGTCGGGCCCCGCCATGGGCCCCCCCCGACCTACGAATCCACCGCGTCGATCGGTTGGTCGCGGGTGCATTCCTGAATCTAGCGTGCCGCCAATGCTGCAGTCATGCCATCGTTGAAGGTTTTGAAGAAGGCATCGTAACCGCCGCTGGCTTCGGCGTTGCGTAGGGGCTTGACACGATCGACGAGGATTTCCGCAGCATCGGGATTGGCGGCGAGCAGCGCCATCGTCTCGCCGATGAAATCCTTTAGCGGCATGGCACGCGGGTCGTGCGCCTGGCCCGGTCCCATCAGTTCGGTTTGCACATAGGGCGGTGCAAGCTCAATGACCTGCACCGGCGTGTCCTTGAGCTGATAGCGCAGCGATTGCGTATAGGAATGGATCGCGGCCTTGGTCGCGCTATAGGTCGGCGTCAGTGCTAAGGGCAGGAAGGCCAGGCCCGATGAGACGGTCATGATGGTGGCCCGAGGTTGCCTTTGTAGCAGCGGCAGGAGCGCGGCGGTCAAGCGGATCGGTCCGAGCAGGTTGGTTGCAATGGTCGCTTCGGCATCGGCCAGGGCGGCTTGCTGAACAACCTCCGGACGCATGATTCCAGCATTGTGGATGACCACGTTCAGGGCTGGATGATCGGCTTCGATCCGTGCCGCAAAGCGCTTGATCGCGTCAGCATTCTCAATGTCCAGTTCTGCGGCTCGCATGCCGGGATTGGCTGTGGTGAGTTGGTCCAGCAGCGCCTTGCGGCGGCCTGCGATAACCACTGTGTTGCCGAGTGCGTGGAAGGCATCGGCGAGCGCCCGGCCAATGCCGGAGCCGCCGCCGGTGATCAGTATTGTGTTGCCGGTCATCTGCATGATGGTCATTCCTTGGATTGCGCGCTGTGTGATCCAACAGCTAAGTTCGGCACGAACCCATGGGAAGTAGGCACCTGAAAGTGCACTACGTACCGCAAGGAAAGTGATGCTATGGACGGCCCCAACCCACGCGCTGCACTAAACTCGGACGATACGGCGTGTGATTCCTTACAACCCAAGCCGAGCAGTCCGGAACTGGACGCGCTGGTGCGCGAGATCATTGGCCGCGTCGCTGACAAGTGGACCATGCTGATCCTGGAGACGCTGCACGAACACGGCCGCTTGCGCTTCACGCGGTTGGGTGACCTGATCGGCGGCGTCAGCCAGAAGATGCTGACCAAGACATTGCGCCAGATGGAAGCCGATGGCCTGGTTACGCGTACGGTGTATCCGGTCGTGCCGCCACGCGTCGAATACGAGCTGACTGGGCTTGGCTTGAGCCTCGGCGAGGCCTTTTGTGGCGTCTGGATGTGGGCTGAACAACATCAGGCGACGATCTTGGCGGCGCGCGATGCCTTCCAGGCGCGGCAATCAGCAGGCCAAGCGTAGCATCGGCTGAGTTTTCTCAGCTATGCCGAAATCTACCGGGGCGCGTGAGCCCGCAGAACCTGGTTGCTCACCGCTTTCCCATCGCGATGCTGGCTTCGGAGACAAGTCGCACTTCGCCGGTGGGAAATGACTGCTTCAGGTTTGCGCGCAGTACGGCGCACACACGTTGACGTTCCGTTTGCGTTAGCTCTGCGTAAACGGGCAAGAAACGATACAAGCGATCGGCGCTGTCGGCCACCCAGTCGGCTGAAATTGCGGTCCAAGCGCCTGAGGTTACGTGCACGGTTACATCATGAAACCCGGCGCGCACCATGTCGTGCTTGATCGCGTCTGGTTCCTGCATCAGCCGCAGCATTGCTGGTGGCATGGCCGGTAGCGCCCGGTCAGGGAACGCCGTACGCAAAGCCGCAAAAATGAGCGGTGTCGGACCTGCGCCTTCGCTGCCTTTCCAGACCGTGATGATGCCGCGACCACCAGGGCGTGTTACGCGAGCAAGTTCTGCTAGGCCTTGGCTCGGATCCGGGAACAGCATCACGCCAAAGATCGAGAATGCCGCGTCAAAGGTTGCGTCGGCGATATCGAGCGCCTGGCCGTCCATGACGCGCGCCGCACAGCCGGTTGCGTCGAACCCTGCGTCGCGCAGCCGCGCATCGAGAAGTGCGACCATGCCCGGCGAAAAGTCGATCGCCAAAACGCGCGCACCAGCCTTGGCAGCAAGCATCGCCAACGCGCCAGAGCCAGCGGCGATATCGATGACGTTTTCACCCGTCCTGATGCCGCCCGACAGATCCAGCGCCGCTTGAGCAAATTGACGCGTGAAAGGCTCTGCCAACGACGCGTATTCGCGCGCGATCTCGTCCCAACCAGCAGCGTTCTGCATAGCCTGTTTGCCTTCGCTGCCTGGCTCAACCTCACCGGTCCGATGCGTGGACCGTTGTACGGTCGCAAAACTCTGGCCCTGATAAGGATAATACCGTACCGTCCCTTGCGCCATGTCCAACTGCCAGGATGGCCAGGATCGAGTTACCTCAGGCTTCGTCCTCGGGAGCGTTCCCAGGTCGCGGTGGCGCGGCCCGATCGGCAATCTTTAGGTCAGAGGCCGTGGACCGCCCGCCAGTTGCTGATCTGCCAGGAGAAGCACTTGGCGCGACAGAACTGCCCCAGGCATCTGGCCAATCCGTATGTGCGCCAAAGCGCTCGCGCGGAACGGTTCGCTTGATGGTTTGCTGAACTTGCTGCGCCTCCCTGCGCCGCTGCGATCGCGGTTTCCCCGGCGCAGCCGCCGCGGACAAACGCGGCTGGTCGCGGAACAGTGGCGGCACCAGCAGTGCGGCGCAGAACGCGAAGAGGACGCCGAGCGCAGTAGTGCGCAACGGGTAGTCGACCAACGAATGTGCCAGCAGCAGAGCAATGGCGATGCTGGCCGCCCGGGCGAGTAGCCGCGCCTCCGGGCTAGCTGTGCCAAACGCGCCAACCCAGGCGTCGTAGCTGCGAACGAGGTACCAACCGAAACAGGCGACCATGATCAACAGCGCCGGCAGGCCACCTTCCAACAGGAATTCCAGGAAGTCATTATGCGCACGATTCATGTAGCCGGACAGCAGAAGGTCAGTCCGTTCCAGAGTTGCATAAACCGGTACGAAGGAGCCAAGACCGGTGCCGAATGGCAAGTTGGCGACGATGGCTTCCCAGGTTGTGCTGGCGACGGGAACGCGCAGGTCTTCAAAAGGGTTCAAGTCGAAGCGCGATAAAATGCGCTCAAGTCCGAGCTGAACCGTGAACAGGGCGGCAAATACAATGCCACCAACGCCCAGCCGTGCGATCCGGGAGCTACCTGTCTGGCGGTGCTGCAGCGCGAACATGACCCCGGAACCCAGCATGGCGGCAAGGGCCAGTACAATTCCGGCTCGCGAACGGGCCATTGCCAGGCCGGCGACGATCGCAACCAGCAGTGTCACAGCCGTGATGAAAGTCAGCAGCGATCTGGATTTGCGCCACGCTGCGCCATCGACGGCGTGCACCGCCGCAGCAATCCAAACAGCGCAGAAAACCAAGGAAACATAGAGGAACGCGGCAAAGTGGTTGCGGTTTGCAAAGAAGCCAACAGCTTCGGTCGCGTTCATGAGGCCATAAAGTCGCAAGCCACTATCAGGACCTTGTGCGACCTGCAGCAGCCCGAGCAGAACAGCTGCGGCGCTGACGGCCAGAACGGCACCCACCACAACAAACCGCTCCCGCGTCGTGAACAGTAGGCCAGCGAGAAACATAGTGAATGGTGACAGCATGGATAGCCACGCGCTCCACAAACGCTGTGGCGCCAGTGCCGTGATTGACCACTGAAGATTTTCTGTCGCGAGCACCAGCCCGCTGGTCGCCAGATCTTGAGTCGGCCGGCCAATTCCAATCGGCAGCAATTGCAGCGCCGGCAGCATCAATGCCGCCAAAACAACAACAACAACCAGAGAGCGAATTCGATCGAGTGCCAGTCCGTGGTGCAGCCCAAACAACAATATCGGTACAGCAATAAGCTGCACAGCGACGTCACCCAGAAACTCCGCGCGCGTGGCACCGCAGAGCAGCAAGGCGCTGACCATCAACACGACAGCTGGCATCAGCAATCGTGAAGTACCTTCAGAGCGACGCAGATACTGCTTTTCCAAAGCCCGGACTTAGCTACTGGTCGAGTGGCGGGTTCAGGTTCTCTTGCTCATTCGCCGTGACGAGCATCGTGCCGCCGACAACAGTGGCCACGCCACCAGCAATCAGCACGACGGGCGAAATGACCGGCAGGGGGACGACGACGACAACCGGTGGCGCAACTGCTGCGAGTGGTGTCGAACCCGGCGGAAACACTGGCACGGTGAAGACTTGGCCGGCTGTCACCGTGCTGGTCGCGCCAGTCGTATAGGAGATTTCGATCGTGCCGTCTGGCCCCGCCGTGACCCGGTCGCCTGGCTTGAGCTGTGCACCAACGCCAAGCGGCTTGAAGCCCGTGCCGGCATTGACCGTCGCCGTCCCCTTGATCGACACAACCACCGCCGCTTGAGCAGTAGCGACCATCATCACCGAGCTAAGGAGGCCTGCAATCATTCGCTTCATAACTTTTCCCCAGCTTGCCATCGCGTAAAGTTCGCCGTCAGCGCGTCGCCATCGCACCGTCATAATTGATTCGTGAGCGAGTCTGATGAAACGCGGGCCCGACGCAACGGTGATCACGGCTAACACGTAAGAATACTGGGGCCAAAGACCGCTAAAGCACAGTTTCGCCAGTGGTTGTCGCACGTTGCGGCATCGCCTCACTAAGTTGAAGGACAATTCACAGGTACGCAGCGGTCAAAGGTAGGTGTGCAATGGTGTAGAAATAGTTAAGCGGATATGTAGCAGTGCGGTGAAGAGTGAGTCGGAATGCGCCTTCTGAGCCGAGGCATCGCGGCATAGTTGATGCCCGGATGATCGGACTACGTGGAACTGGAAGTACTCGATGGGGCGTTATGGGTGATTGATCTTCACAGCCACATTTTGCCGGGGATTGACGACGGCGCGCCCGATCTGGCGACGGCGTTGGCGATGGCCCGCGCCATGGTGGCGGATGGGGTAACGTGTGTGGCTTGCACGCCGCATATCTTGCCGGGGCTATATCAAAATACGGGTGCCGATATCCGTGCGCGAGTCGATGCTCTGCGGCTGGCGCTGGCCGATGCGGGCATCCCCCTGGAAATCGTGACTGGTTCCGACAATCATGTCGTGCCGTCGTTTGTGCGTGACATCGAGCGCGGCCATCTGCTGACGCTCGCCGACACGCGCTATGTGCTGGTGGAGCCTCCGCATCACATCATGCCGCCGCAGCTGGAGTTCTTGTTCTCCAACCTGCTGGGCGCCGGCTACGTGCCGGTCCTGACGCATCCTGAGCGGCTGACCTGGATCAATCAGCAATACGACGTCGTGCAGCGGCTGGCTGGCAACGGTGTCTGGATGCAGATCACGGCCGGCTCGCTGCTCGGCGCCTTCGGGCGCTCGGCGCAACGCTGGTCCGAGCGTATGCTCGACGAGGGGATTGTCCACATTCTGGCGAGCGACGCTCATGATTTGGAGCGCCGGCCGCCCGTACTGGGACGGGCCCGCGCCGCCGCAGCCAAGCGTGTTGGCGCGATCGAGGCTTCGCATCTGGTTGAAACGCGGCCGCGTGGCATTCTGTTGAATGAGCATCCGAGCAATTTGCCAGTACCAACCGGCGCCAACGCCGGAGCGATGACGGGGGACGACTATGATAATGCAATGGCTGTGGGCGCCATGCGTGGTGGCGGTATTGCTGGCCGGTTGCGCCGCCTCTTCGCCTAACGACACGGCTTCCAATGTCGCGACACCGGGCGCACCGCTGGCCGCGGCTGCGGAAGAAGCGGGGCAGTTTGCAGCGCTGACCAAACCGGCTGTGGCGGTCGAGGACAAGTCGATCACCAAGTTGGGGGCAATTGCGGCTGCGCCAGGCGCTGTGCCAGCGGCCGACATTGTCGCGGCGCGCAAGTCGGCTGCTAGTCTGGTGGCTGCGGCCAAGCCTGGCAGCAGCGGCTACAAGATCGGGCCGCTCGATGTGCTCGAAGTTTCAGTGTTCAAGGTGCCTGATCTGTCGAAGTCGGTGCAAGTCGCTGATGGCGGGACGATCAACCTGCCATTGGTTGGCGAAGTGATGGCAGCGGGGCGGACTGCACGAGACGTTGAACAAGATCTCACCAAGCAGCTCGGCAAATCCTATCTGCAGAACCCGCAAGTCACGGTGTTCGTCAAGGAATACAACAGTCAACGCGTCACCGTCGAAGGCGCGGTGAAGAAGCCGGGCGTGTTCCCGATCCAGACTCAGATGTCTTTGATCCAATCCTTGGCGCTGGCCCAGGGCCTCGACGTGAACTCAGACAGTTCCGTGATCGTGTTCCGTGATGTTGCAGGCAAGCGAACTGCCGCCCGCTTTGATGTTTCGGCAATTCGCGCAGGCACGGCTCCGGACCCATCCTTGCAGGCTGGCGATCTTGTCGTGGCGGGTAACTCGACCACGAAGGAAGCCTTCAACGCGATTCTGAAGGCGCTACCAATTGCCAGTCTGTTCGGGGGTTTGTGACACCTCGCGCGCCATACATCATAAGATGAGATGAGGACGGAATGACCGAAGCGCATACCGCTCCGTCACTACAAGAGCGCGGTAACGCCGCGCGGCTGGTGCCGGCGCTTGCGACCGTCGCCGCCGCTCCGTCGCCTTATCTACGCGAGGGTTATGGAGCCCCAGGCTACCCAACCATGGCCGCCGACGACGGCAATGATCTGGCGCGCGACCTGTTCCGCTACTGGCGGATGGTCATCACGCATATCTGGCTGATCTTGGGCATAGTCATCGGCGCCCTTGGATTAGGCGGTGTCGGCACCTTGATGCAGACACCTCTCTACACTGCGACTGTGCGCATGCAGATTGATCGTGACGCTGCCAAAGTTGTTGAACAAGGCAGCACCACGGCGCCGGAACAGGGCGCCAATATCGAGTTTTTAAAGACGCAGTATGAGCTGCTGCAAGGCCGCGCGATGGCCGAGCGCGTCGTGTCGGCCGTTCGACTTGATGCCAACGGGGAGTATCAGCGGCTCACGGGTATGCTGTCGACGGCGTGGCTGATGAGCTTCTTCAAGCAGACCGAGGATGAGAAGCCGGTTGCGAGTGAGCTGAAATATCACGCGACTGAGCGGGTGATGAGCGCACTCGATGTGCGCCCGGTGCCGAATTCACGGCTTGTCGATGTCAATATAACCGATGCCAGCCCGGCACTGGCGCAGCGCATCGCCAATGCCTACGCCGACGCCTTCATCGCCGCCAATCTGGATAAGCGCTTCGCTGCCAATGCTTACGCTAAGACATTTCTCGAGGATCAGCTGAAGCAGTTGAAAATCCGGCTTGAGGAGTCAGAGAAGGCGGTCCTGGAGTTCGCCGACAGGGAAAAGATCGTCGATGTCTCGGACAAAGCATCGATCGCCGAGAACAACCTCGCCAGCGCCAACGCCGCGCTCGGCACGCTGATCTCGGAGCGGATCAAGAACGAAGGACAGTATCGCCAGGTTGAGAAGAGCAACGCCATCGAGGTGGCGCAACTCCTGACCAACACCGTTGTCGATGGCTTGCGCGCGCGCCGCAATGAACTGGTGACGGAGTATCAGGAGAAGCTCGAGACCTTCAAGCCGAGCTACCCGGCCATGGTGCAGTTGACCAACAAGGTCAAGGAAGTCGACCGGCAGTTGGCGAAGGAAGTCAACACCATCCGCGCCTCCCTGAAGGGTGCCTATGAGGCCTCGCTCACTCAGGAAAGTGAGATGAAGAAGCGGATCGAGATGTTGCGTGCCGAGGTGCTGGATCTGCAGAAGCGTGGCATCCGCTACAACTCTCTGAAGCGCGAAGCCGAAACCAATCGCGGCCTCTACAACGGCCTGCTGCAGCGCTTCAAGGAAGTCGATGTTGCCGCCGGCGTCGGCTCCAACAATATCTTCATCGTTGACCCGGCGGTGGCGCCACGCTCGCCGTCATCGCCGAAGCTGATGCGCTCGTTGCTGCTGTCTCTGGCGATTGGCTTGGCGCTCGGTTTGGGGCTGGCGTACCTACTTGAATTGCTCGACGACCGGGTGCGCACGCCTGAGGAAATCGAGCAGCTCTCTGGCCTCGCCACGCTCGGCGTCATCCCGAATGTTGATACGGAACTCGAAGCCAGTCTCGAAGACCCACGGTCGTCGGTGTCGGAGGCCTATCGCTCGCTGGCGACGGCGCTGACCTTTTCCACAGATAGCGGCGCGCCGCGCTCGATCGCCATAACCAGCGCTGGCCCGAGCGAGGGCAAGTCGACCACGGCAATCGCTATCTCCCGGCACTTTGCGTTGATGGGGCTGAAGGTGTTGCTGGTTGATGGTGATCTGCGCAAGCCGTCTTTGCACACCAAACTCGGCCAAGATAATTCAGTTGGACTGAGCAATTATCTGACCGGCGCAGTGACGCCACCCGACGCCATGCAGGCAACCAGTCAGCCGAACCTGGCCTTCATGTCTTCGGGGCCATTGCCACCGAACGCCGCCGACCTGCTGTCAGGGACGCGCATCTTCTCGTTGATTTCGGTTGGATTGGAAGTGTTTGACCTGATCGTCATCGACGCGCCGCCGGTGATGGGGCTGGCTGACGCGCAATTGCTTTCTAACGTGGCTTCCGCGACGATTTTTGTGGTCGGCGCTGGCCAGGCTCGCACCGGCCTGATCCGCAACGCGTTGCGGCGCCTGCAATTGACGCGCGGATCGGTGATCGGCGCTGTCATGACCAAATTCGACGCCCGCACCGCTGGCTACGGTTATGGCTACGGCTACAGCGGTTACGGTTATGGCTATGGCACCGACGCTTACTCCTACGGTAAAACCGCAAATGCGACTGTAAGTGCGTCTGGCGAGGCTAAGGCGCTGCGGGCTGCGGGGGCGCGCTGAGCATGGCCGAACTTGCTGCAATCCGCTTGGCGTTGGCCGTCGCGAACTCGCCGGCCTTCGTCCGCGATGCAGTCAACCGGCCATTGCCCGATGGCATCGCAACACTGCTGGAAGTCGCTGTTGGCGACAGTGCCGCCCTGGAATCTGCCGGCGTGGCGACAAGTCGATCGCACGAAGTCCTGCGGTCGGCCGCCGGATTTTACATCGAGCAGATCCTGTTCCATGCGGCCAGCGACAGCTATCGCGTGCTGGGCTGTGCGGCGACGGCAGCGGCGCCAGAATTGCGCCGCAACATGGCGCTGCTGATCCGCTGGCTGCATCCAGACGTCGCGGTGGCGCAGCGCAGCACGGACCGCACGGTGTTTGCCCACCGCGTGACACAAGCCTGGGAAACCCTCAAAACTGCCGATCGCCGTCAGGCCTATGATGGCAGCCTGGTAAGCTATGGCGCCAAACGGCCGGCTAAACCGGGCCGTGGCAAGCGCTCTTACCGTGCGGCGTTGACGCCCCCATCACGCCCGCGTGGCAAGCGGCGGCCCGGCTTCCTCAGGGTGCGGCCAGCCGGCTTGCTGGAGCGCGTCGTGGCGTTTTTCCGGGGTCGCGAACGATGAGCGGCGCAGCAGAAGCGGTGCGGCCGGCACGACATTGGCTGCGACCGGCGCTGCTCGGATTGTTGGGCGTTTTCCTGGTTGCGATGATCCTTTGCAAAAGTCTGCCTGATGGGCTGGCGGAGCAGTCTCCTGAGCTGGCGCTGTGGCTGAACCCCGATCATCCCGTGGCGCTGCAGAAAAAGCTTCAGTCTACCAGGGACGCCCTATTCACCCTGACGCCGCAGCCAGCTGCGGATGCGATGGCTGCGGCTCCGCTGACGCCAGCTCAGCAAACCGAGATAGTTGGCTTGCGCGGCGCCATCCGGGCGCTGGCGGTCCGGTTGATTGACCAAGACCCGCTCAACGCCCGCGCTTTCCGGATCCTGGCCGAGATCACCGACGACCGGGAGCAGGCGCGCGCGCTGATGCAGGCGGCGGCAGTCCGCTCGCGGCGCGAAACCACGGCGGTGAACTGGCTGTTGCTTGATGCCTTTGAACGCCAGGACTATGCAGTGGCGTTCGCGCATGCGGATGTGCTGATGCGCACAAGACCCGCCAATGCCGGCGCAAACATGCGCTTTGTCGGCATACTGGCGGAGGCTGCGGACGCTCGTGCACTGCTGGTCAAGGCGCTCAGCAGCAAGCGTGCCTGGCGTGCGACCTATTTCAAGACTATTGCCGGCACAGTACGCGATCAGCGCACGCCACTAGCCGTGATGCTGGATTTGCGCGATGCGGGTTCGCCACCAACCGCTGAGGAGCAAGCGCCCTACCTCAACTTTTTGATCGACAATCAGCAGTCTGAACTCGCCTACTATGCTTGGTTGCAGTTTCAGGAACCGGAGCAGCTGGCGAAAATTGGCTTGCTCACCAATGGCGGCTTCGAAACGCCGCCTTCCGGTCTGCCGTTTGATTGGACCATCGGCAAGGCCGTCAATGTCACCGTCGACATCGTCGACGCGGCCGGGCTTGGTCGGGGCGCCTCCGGCCAGGTGCTGCATGTCGAGTTCGGCAGCGGCCGGGCATCGTTTCCCAAAGTTGAACAGGTGCTGGCATTGGGGCCGGGACTGTATCGGCTGGAAGGCCGCCAGATCGTCGATCTGGCGGCGACACGGGGCTTACGCTGGCGGGTCTCATGT
>JANNSA010000355.1:0-6002 GCA_031402115.1 Hyphomicrobiaceae bacterium
CTGGCCGCTACCGCTGTCGCGCGCCCATTACGAACACATGGCGCTAAGCATCCAGGCCGCGCATACGGGGACTGCAGTGCCTGCCATCCTGCACTACGACCAGCCAATGGCCCTGATCGTCATGGAGTTGCTCGAGCCGCACATCATCCTGCGCAAGGGTATGATTGCCGGCGTTGAGTATCCGCGCTTCGCTACCGACATCGGCACATTCGCCGCCCGCACCCTGTTCCTCACCAGCGACCTGGCTTTGAAGGCTGATGAGAAGAAAACCCTGATTGCGGCGTTCTCAGGCAATACGGCGCTGTGCAAGATCACCGAGGACCTGATCTTCACCGAGCCTTACATGATCGCTGCCAACAACCGCTGGACCAGCCCGCAGCTGGATGGATTTGCGGCCCGCGTGCGAGCCGACGGTGATCTCAAGATCGCCATCTCGCGGCTCAAGCTGAAGTTCATGGGTTCAGCCGAGGCGCTGCTGCACGGCGACCTGCATACGGGTTCCATCATGCTAACGGCTGACGACACGCGCGTCATTGATCCGGAATTCGCGTTGGTCGGGCCAATGGGTTTTGACCTAGGCGCCGTGCTCGGCAACCTATTGATCAGCTACTTCTCGCAGGATGGGCATGAGACCGCGCCCGGCGCTCGCGACGCTTATCGCGCCTGGATTCTCGGCTCTATTGAACAGTTCTGGTCAACCTTCGAGCGGACTTTCCTGGCGCTCTGGCGCAGCGATGCAGCGGCGGGCGACGGCTATCCCAGCGCGCTGTTTGATGGACCGGTGGGCCAGGCCCGGCTAGACATCGAGCGGCGCGCCTATATGGCCCAGTTGCTCGCCGACTGTCTCGGCTTTGCTGGCGCCAAGATGAACCGGCGCGTGCTTGGCATCGCCCACAATATCGACCTTGAATGGATCAAGGATACCGACAACCGCGCCCGCTGCGAAGCCCGCGTGCTGACCTTGGCACGCGAACTGGTGGTCAATCCGGACGCATTCCCGTCGATCGCCGCCGTTACAGCTGCGGCTGCCGGTCTGCGTGAATGGCGCGATCCGCTGATTGGCTAAACCGCGTCGCCGGCAACTTTGTCCATGTGCCGGGCGAGCCCAATGTCCAGCGCCGTGACACCGCCAGCATCGTGGGTCGCCAGAGTGACTTCCACACGGTTGTAGACATTGCTCCATTCGGGGTGATGGTCGAGCTTCTCGGCCATCAGGGCAGCGCGGGTCATGAAGCCGAACGCGGCGCTGAAGTCCTTGAACTTGAATGTGCGGGCGATGGCGTCACGGCCCTCGACTTCGCGCCACTCCGGGATCAGGCGTAGCGCGGCGGCGCGCTCTGGGCCTGCCAGTTTGCTCTGGCTCAGGTTAGCGGTCATGCTCGCCTCCGGTGTAAAGTTGCACGTCGTCGGCCTCGCTCCACGCATCCGAGAAGTCAGGCTCGGCGCCGCGCAAGGGGTAACGCTGCTCCACGACATAGGGACCGCCACCGCTGCCCGGCCGCGCGGAGTACAAAATGAGGTTGCTGACGGCGATGGTTGGCAATCGGAACGCCACCTGGCCATCGATGAATTGGGCGACGGCTAGGGGCGTCGTCCCGCGCAAATGTGCCAGCGTTACATGCGGCGTGAACTTGCGTCCCTCGGGCGGCAAACCGGCATGCCGGGCGGCGCGCTCAACGGATTTCTGCAGGGCCAACAGGGCCGGATGCGGGCTGAAACCGGCCCACAAGGCACGCGGATGCTCGCTGCCGAACAGACCAAGCCTAGTGAACTCAAGACTGAATGCTGCCGCGTCGATGCTGGCGAGCCCGGCTTCGAGCTCGCGCGCCGTTGGGCCGTCAAGGTCGCCGGCAAAGCGCAAGGTCATGTGCAGGTCGTCCATCTCAATCCAGCGCGCGCCCGCGAGCTCGCCATTGAGACCCGATAATGCCTCCGTGGCCTCGGGCGGCAATTCCAAACCGGCGAACAAGCGGGGCATCGCGAAACCTTACATTTGCCTGCAATTGACGGTCTTGAATTCTCGTGGGCTATGCCCCATCTTAAGCCAAGCGTGGACTGCTCTGAATCGTGATAGACAACGATCTTCAGGGGCAGGCAATAGAGGACAGGAGCACATGGCAGAGTTGAACACGCGGTATGCGTCGGGCCGGACTGGCGTCGAGACGCGTGCCGGAGAGTATGATGAGGGCCTCAGGTCCTACATGCTCGGTATTTACAATTACATGGGCATCGGCGTCGCGCTGACGGGTATCGTGGCGTACGGCACTGCCGCGATGGCGATGAGCAATCCGGCAGTGGCGCAGGCCCTGTACGGTAGCCCGCTGAAGTGGGTTCTGATGTTCTCGCCACTGGCTTTGGTGCTGGTGCTGAGCTTCGGCATCAACAAGTTGAGCGTCGGTTCGGCGCGGGCGCTGTTCTTCGTTTACGCAGCGTTGGTTGGTCTGTCGATTTCGAGCATCTTCTTGGTGTTCACTGGCGGCAGCATCGCCCGGGTGTTCTTCATCTCGGCGGCAACCTTCGGCGCCGTCAGCTTGTACGGCTATACGACCAAGCGCGATATCTCCTCGTGGGGTTCGTTCCTGTTCATGGGCTTGATCGGCTTGATCCTGGCTTCAGTCGTCAACATCTTCCTGCAGTCAAGCGCGATGCAGTTCGCCCTGTCGGTGATCACCGTGCTCGTTTTCACGGGTCTGACCGCCTATGACAGCCAGCGCCTGAAGTCAGAGTACTACGAGTATGTCGGTGACACGGTTGCCATGGGTAAGTCGGCGATCATGGGCGCGCTCAGCCTGTACTTGAACTTCATCAATATCTTCATGGGCTTGCTGAACCTGTTCGGCAGCCGCGAGTAAGTCGCTTTCGCCCGCTGTGACGGCGAAGGGCCCCTTGCGGGGCCCTTTTGCTTTTGGTCGAAGCACTTGTACACGCTGTAGAGTGGCTTAGACATTTGGGGCCACCCACCCTACAACTTACCCAGCACGGTCAGCGGCAGACGCGTCATCACGCCATCACCAGCTTCGGCTTGTCGAGCACGGCGAGCACGCGCGTCAGATCGTGGCCACGCTTGAGGATCAGCCCCGTCGCCGCCACCACGCTGTAGGCGCCCTGTTTGCGGGCCAGTCGCAGATCCTTGACGATGCTGTATAGCGGCACATCGCTGGAGCGCCGGTAGACGGCGAAGATTGCCTGATCGCGCCCCATATCAATCGCATAGTCGCGCCACTCGCCAGCGGCGACCATGCGGCCATAGAGGCGCAGGATAGCGTCCAATTCAAACCGGTCAAAGCGTGTGAGTTGGGTGACTTGCGGTTGCCCCGGCGACGCCGTCGCGGTCGAATGAGCGCCGGAACCACCACTTGCAGGCGCGGTTCGCGGCTCGAACTTTATCGGATCAGCCTCGCTCAAGCGCGCCTCCCTGGTCACGGTTAATCACGTCATGATTGCCACACAACAAACGAATTGCAATAGGGCTTGCAACATGCCGCAGCCTGTAATAAAACGACATAGAGATCACGAGGAGCCGCCCTCTTCGCCCCTGACGAGGGCCGGTTGCCGGATCTCATTGACGGCACTGGCCCGGTTCACTCGTAAGGCTTGGAACTCAGCCCCCAGTCCCCCCGAGTCTTCTCTCCGTGAACCGGGCCTTCTCCACCGCAAGGCGGAGACGTCCCCTAGCCAAGGACACGAACGGCAGGCGGTGCCGCGCCCGCCGTTCAATTTTTTGTCATGGATCAAGTGGGTAGCGCGCGGTTCATTGCCGGACTTTACCGTGATCAGCGCGAAGACCTTTGTCGGCCAGCTCGCAGTCCTAAACCACCAGCCGCTACCAGCCGTTCTGCCGTAGTACTACAACCGCACTGTGTCACGCAGCCATTTGCGCTCAACCCACGCGCACAACCGTTTTGCGTTGCTTTGCAACCAACGGTGACCCTGCTTGCCATCCTGCCCATTCCGTCGGACGTCGCCAGTGCATGTTGATATGCCTGGATCATGCCTCCGCCCGCCGTCTCGCCACGCTGCCCTGTTCGCGCTGGTTCACATACTCGCGAAGCGCGGTATTGATCCCAGTTTGGTAGCCCGCATTCGCACTGCTATGCTGGCGGAACCACTCGATCAGATCGGCGTCTAGCCGGAGCGTGATCTGCTTCTTGATTGGCCGATAGAAGAGTCCGCGCAGCTCGCCGCTCCAATCCAACTGTTCGGGAATCAGATCCGTTCTGATCTGCTCATCCGGCAGCGCGGTCAAGCCGACAAGCGCCGTGCTCTGCTTGGCGGTAAGGTCTTCATTGACGCTCTTTGTCTTCTTCATAGGCTCACCTTTCGCGTGGGGTTGCCTTGCGGGCACTGATGATGCGGCCCACCTCTTCGCCAGCATCCTTATTGAACTCAGGCCACGTATGGACCACGAACAAGGTAATGGTTCCGGCCAAACCGATCGTTCGCAACCGGTCGCCATCAGGGTGAGGATCAGGCTTCGTCATCGTGAACTCGACTTCGAAAACAAGTATCGCGGTTTCGAAATCGAAGCCATGGTCGTGCTCGTTCGACCGGCTCTTGTTGTAGTTCTAAGTCCAGCGCACACCACTTCTCGTGTAACTACACAATGGTAGTTTAATCTCAATTCGTCAATGTATCGCTCAGAGCCCCTCAACTTCGCCGTGCATCGCCAATGATGGCCATCGGGCTCCCCTTTCCTCCGCCCACTGAAACACCTCGTCCCCGCCCAGATTCGGACAATATTCCTCCCTCACCCTGCCGCAAGCGCCAGCGATAACCATTCTCGAAGAGCAGCGATGGTCTGACGGGATCGAAGGATGCGAGCCCCCAGCCCCCCGGAAAGTCCAGCCGGACCATCGCTTGAGTGCTTCTCTCCAGTGTTTTGACGATCCAGAATTCGAACTCCAGGGCCAGCATTGCTGGCCCTTTTTTCGTTGCAGGCCCCCTTGAACTGCGGCAGCTGCCGGGGCACATCCAGCGCTCGCTGTTTGCGAGGAGCGCATCATGACGACCACCACCCAGACGCATCCCTACCAAGCCGAAGTGGCGCGCCTGCTGCACCTGATGGTGCACTCGGTCTACACCGAGAAAGACGTGTTCCTGCGCGAGTTGATCGCCAATGCTTCCGACGCGCTGGATAAGCGTCGCTATCTGGCTCTGACGGATCAAAGCATCGCCGCTGGCGGCTTCGAACCGGCGATCCACGTCACCCCCGATGTGCTGCAGCGCACGCTGACGGTTGCCGACAATGGCATCGGCATGACCAAGTCCGAGATGATGGAAAACCTCGGCACCATCGCCAAGTCCGGCACGCGCGCCTTCCTCGACGGCTTGGGTGAGTCCGAAACTGCAGCCGCTGCAATTGCCGTTTCGGAAACTCCGGGCGCCAACCAGATCGGCCAGTTCGGCATCGGTTTCTATGCCGCCTTCATGGTCGCGGAACGCGTGGAAGTGCGCAGCCGCAAGGCCACAGCGGCCGACGCCTGGCTGTGGGCGTCCGACGGCGCCAGCGGATTCACCATTGATCCACTGGCTGCCGGTGACGCATTGTTGCCAGCTGGCGCCGGCACTGCCGTTACCCTGTTCCTGCGCGACGAAGCGTTGCAGTTCCTCAAGGACGCCGAGATCGAACGCGTGGTGGAAGCCTATTCCACACACATCCAGTTCCCGATCACACTTGTGGCCGACAATGACGGCCGCCAACTCAACACCGGCTTGGCGCTGTGGGCCAAGCCCAAGGCTGAGATCAGCGCCGGCGCCTACCGCGATTTCTATCAGCAGATCACGCATCATTTCGACGACCCGGCACTGACCATCCACTATCGCGCTGAAGGCCGCAGCGATTACGCGGTGCTGTTATTCGTGCCCACGACGCGGCCGTTTGATCTGTTCGATCCAAGCCGCAAGGGCCGGATCAAGCTTTATGTCCGGCGCGTCTTCATCAGCGACGATGCCGACTTGCTGCCCGGCTATCTGCGCTTCGTGCGTGGCGTCGTCGACAGCCA
>JANNSA010000356.1:0-2949 GCA_031402115.1 Hyphomicrobiaceae bacterium
CCGCAACCGACGGCTGATGGCCCACTATGAGGCGCTCGGCATCACGGCCGTCGGCTTCGCCAAGCTCGCAATGATCAAGCTGATGCTCGCCCGGTTGGCAAACCACGGAACGGCAACGTGAAGTTTTGATTCAGGCTCTTACGGGCATGCGGCTATGTCGGCACTGCAGAGATAGCTGCCGTCGCGAGCGGGTAGCCTTCCGTTGGCAGAGCATGCGGCACAGACGATCGCTCACCGCCCACAAGCGGACGCAAGTCCGATCCCAAAATCTATTTGTCCCGCAACAGCTTGTCCAAATGCTCTACGGCGCGGCCGATGTCGAATGGGTCCCTCCGCCAGTAGGCGTAGAACGCCTCCTCTGTATCGACCTGCGCAGGAATTCCATCAGCGACACTTCGAGCACATTGGCGAGCGACGCCGGCTCCTTCGGCAGCGGAAGGAAGCGGCCGCCGGCCTTCAGCTTCGATTGCAGATCGGTCTCGTCGCTGGCGGTCAGCGGGAAGTGCGGCCAAGTCTCCCGTGGACAGCTCGCCGATGGTGATCGCGCCGGGAAACAGGAGCTCCTATAAGGCCTTGTGGATGAACCGATTCGGCTCTGGTTGTCCGTTGCCGAGCCGGGAAGTGCTCGGCCGTGCGATCCGCGCGCTGCTTCTGGGCAAGCCGGTCAAGTCGAAGCTCGCGTTGTTGCCGCCACGGCGAGCGAAGGTGCCGAAGGCCGAGCGGGTGGCGGCGTACCGCAGGCCTACGTGGCGCTCGTCGGCGATAACGCCGAGCATCCGGGCGAGGGGCGTAGCAACCGGGCGCGGCAGCGGGTGGCGGCGTAGGGCAGGGCTTTAAGACCGAAAGGCAACAGAGTTGCGTGGATAGTTACCTCAAACTTGCCGAGCAGGTTCTGAAGCACGTGCGTCGCCCACTCGGGCCTCGTGCGATTCTGAATGCTGCATACTTGGGCGACTTGGTCCCGGCGGCACTGTATGGAAAGACCCAGCACAAGACCCTGCAGGCACGTCTGAGTGAAGACATCCTGGCGAACCGCGACCGCAGCGCCTTCTTTCGATGCGCGCCCGGAAAATTCTTTCTGCGCGAGTTGATACATGACACGACGCTGCCGATCGAATACCGGACGCCAATCGTGGCACGGCGCAGATCGCGCGAACTGCAGTCGCGAGCAGTCCTGGCCTTCAAGCTTGCTGACCTAGAGGCAGTTCGATCTGGGCATTCGTTCGATGCACACCTTGTCCATGGACTGATTGCCGATGGCCGCTACTCTTATGTCGACCCCAAAGCACCACCAGATGGCTTCGCGCTGGTGTGGTCATTCGTTGTCGTGCTTCGCCAGATCGAGATCCTGACCTATCGGCTGGGTCGCTACCGCGAAGAACGAGATGCGTTCTTCAATCGGCGGACTGTAGGCTTCTTCACGCTCATCTCGCCACAGGACAGTTCGCTTTTCGACGTTGTCGATGCTGGCATTTCATCGACGGGTCTCCGCGCCGCGAAGATGGATCTGGACATCCTGCATGATGCACCGGAACACAAAACTTTTGCTGATTGCGCTGCTCAGACGCGGTTCGTGCTTGTGTCCGGCAAGTGCGATGCGCCTGCATCGTTGCTGTCGCTCATTCCCTTCGAGTGTCCCGACTGGTTCGAGCCGACAAAGCGGCGCCTTGCAATCAATGATCTGTCGTGGATGAGCACCGAAACGCAGCCAAATAACCTCGATGACTTCGAGCCTTGGTCGCGTTCGATTCTAGATGATGTCCGGGCGCTGGCTGCAGAAGTTGCGAGAACCGGATGAAGTTATTGGCACAAGCGCGCGCAGAATATCTGCTCCATCAACTCGACACATCTGATGCACGACGCCTGAAGCGATCGCTTCAAGAAGTCAGCCAGCTGTATCGAGCAGGGTGGCGTATGCCCGGGCATGAACGACAGGGAGTTCTGCGGAACAAGCTGAACGGAATGCTGTTCAATTCTGACCCTAAGGTGGTGCGATGGGCGTTGAACACGATTGCACTGGCCGGCTGTCGCGACGCTAACGATGAAGCAGTGGGCTATGCACTTGAGAAATACGGCAACGACCCCGAGGTGGTGGCAGCCGCGGTCGCGGCAATCGCCGCCATCAATCCGGCATCACTGAAGTCACTCGGCAAGAAGCGCAAGCTGGACAAAGACATTTTGGTCCTCGCCTCTTTGCAGCACGGCAAGCTCGACGAAGCTCAAGTGCGCAATACTAAAATCGACATCGAACAGGCAGCCAGTGAGGTTCTGAAGCTTGCGCTGGTGCTTGTGGGCATGGCAAAAGCTCCCGAGTTCCTGTTTCATCCGCGCCACGACAATGCGGCAATCGTGACGGCGCTCGGCAAGCATCACGATCCCGTAGTGTCGCAGTATTCCGTGTGGGCCATTACGGAGAATGAGAGCCTCGGCGTCGGCGACTTGGGTATCGACGTTCATCACTTGGACGACTAACCGCGCAACGTGCGGGCCTGGGCCAATCGGCTAATCGCATCCGATCAAGGCTTTGCCATCAGCAACATGGACATGCTGGAGCGTGGCTCGCTCGACACTGAGCGCGAAGCGCGGGAAGGTCTGGCCATCGGCGTAAGGTATACCTGCTTCGATGGCCTTGAGGAGTTCACCGTTCAGTGGCTGAACGACGAAGGCGATCAAGAAGTTCGCGGCTACATCGTCGACCACATGGCGACCAATGCTCATCGCATTCCGGTCTATCGAAAGATGGTCGAGCTGGAGTACACGGATACGGCTACATCCGGTGACAAGCGACGTCGTATCGAAGCGATGTGCGAAGGCACAACTGTTTACCGGGAACTGAAGAAGCTGTCGGTTCAAGAGCAGATGGGTTCTCTCGGTCTCGGCGGACCAACCGTCCAAATAGGAACACTGGAGATCAATGTGAGTAAGAGCGGCAGCAAGAACATCAACACG
>JANNSA010000357.1:0-4076 GCA_031402115.1 Hyphomicrobiaceae bacterium
CCGATGCTGCCGAGCGGCTGGCGGCGGCCGGCCTCGATGGTCTGGAGTTTGAAGCCTATGGGCACCTGATGGATAGCATCTGGTCGCCCGCCACCAACAAGCGCACCGATCAATGGGGCGGCTCGCTCGACAACCGCCTGCGCTTCACCTTCCGCGTGCTCGACGCGGTACGGCGCCGGGTCGGGGCAAAGTTCCTGGTCGGACTCCGGCTGGTCGCGGACGAGGATTGGGCGCTGGGCCTTAGCAAGGCCGAAGGGCTGGAAATCTGTCAGCGGCTGGCGGCATCGGGCCAAGTTGATTTTCTCAACGTCATCCGCGGCCATATCGAGAGCGACGCCGCCTTGCAGAGCGTCATTCCCGTCGGCGGCATGCCGTCGGCCCCGCATCTTGACTTCTCTGGCGAGGTGCGCGCCGCGACCAAGTTCCCGGTGTTCCACGCCGCCCGCATCAATGACGTGGCGACAGCCCGGCACGCCATCGCATCCGGCAAGCTCGACATGGTTGGCATGACGCGCGCGCACATCGCCGATCCGCACATCGTCGCCAAGATCTTGGCTGGCCGCGAGGCGGACATCCGGCCGTGCGTTGGCGCCACCTATTGCCTCGATCGCATCTATGAGGGGCACGAAGCGCTGTGCGCTCACAACGCCGCGACCGGGCGCGAAGCCATGTTGCCGCAGATCGTGCCGGCGCTCAAAGGCAACAAAGGTCTGAAGTCGATCGCCATCGTTGGCGCCGGACCGGCCGGCTTGGAAGCGGCACGGGTGGCTGCAGCGCGCGGTCACAAAGTGACGCTGTTCGAAGCGGCCAACGAAGCTGGCGGGCAGATCCGTCTGGCCATGCGCCTCAAGCGGCGGGCGGAGCTGCGCGGCATCATCGACTGGCGCCTGTCGCAATGCGAGAAGGCGGGCGTCACATTCATTTTCAATACGTTTGCCGAGATGGATGACGTAACGGCGCTCAGGCCCGATTTGGTCATCGTCGCAACCGGTGGGCTGGCGCAAAAGCACCCCCTCGTCGCGGGCAATGAACTGACGGTGACCGGCTGGGACATATTGTCGGGCGATGTGCCTGCCGCCCGCGACGTGCTGGTCTATGACGACCATGGCGGCCATCCCGGCATGATGGCCGCCGAGTTCCTGGCCGAGGCTGGCGCGACGGTTGAACTGGCAAGTCCAGAACGCTTTTTTGCACCCGACATGGGCGGCCTCAATTATGTCAGCTATGCCAAGAGCTTCAGCAAACACGGCGTGCGCGTCACCATCAACACGCGCCTGGTCGCGGTCGAACGCCAAGGCAACCGGCTGTTGGCGACGCTGGGTTCCGACTATGGCGAGCGCACCGAGCAACGCCTGGTCGACCAGGTTGTCGTCGAGCACGGCACGCTGCCGCTCGATGACCTCTACTTCGCCCTGAAGCCGCATTCCCGCAACGCCGGCGAGGTCGACTACGCCGCCTTCACGGCGCTGAAGCCGCAAACCATTGTGCGCAACACCGCCGCACGGTTCCAGCTGTTCCGCATTGGCGACGCCATTCAGCATCGCAACATCCACGCCGCCATCTACGATGCGGCCCGGCTGCTGACACCGATGTGAACCGGAGGCACTGGGCCCCCCTTGCCGCGTTCCGCCGATCGACGGCACCGCAGCAGCTTTCAACCTGCGCAACGAGGGTGCCAAGGATCGGCGGAATTCGGCCCAACGGACCAATTGCGCCCTACAGCGGGGCGCCAGACCGGGCTTGGCGGGTGAAGCGGTAGGTTCGCCACAGGATCAGCGCAGCTGCGGCGCGCCAGGGTCGCCAGCGCTCGGCCAGCGCTAGCAATCCGGCGGCATCGGGCCGCGCTGGCAGGTCGAACAAGGACTGCGCGGCGACCTGCAAGGCCAGATCGCCGGCGGCAAACGCATCAGCGCGACCCAGACAAAACATCAGATAGATGTCGGCCGACCACGGCCCGAAGCCTGACAGCGCCATGATGCACGCGGCGGCCTCGGCATCAGGCAACAGTTCCAGCGTCGCGGGCTCGAAGTCGCCAGCGGTCATGGCGGTACACAGCCGCGCCAGCGTCCGCTTTTTTGGTCCCGACAGGCCAATCCGCGCCAGCCCCGCCTCGGAGAGCGCCAGATAGCCAGCCGCATCAAGCGGGTGTACTTCGGCCTCGAACCGCGCCCAGATCGCCGCCGCGCTCGCGACGGAGACCTGCTGCCCAACCACAATGTGCGCCAGCCCGCGAAACCCGGCCGGCTCCCGGCGCAGTTCTGGCGGGCCATGCGCGGCCACGGCTTGTGCCAGCTTCGGACACGCCGCCGTCAGCTGCGCAATGGCTATGCCGAGGTCAGTTGGGGTGATGACGGCTTGACGGTGGATTGCCTGGCTATGATCGCTGGCGCTAGGCGCAGCCGCAAGCTGAGGCGGCGTTGCTTTGGTTGCGGAACGCGTCAACGTGCCTTAGCTCCCCGGCTCTGTCTCTTCTTCGGGCGCGACTGCAGCTGCATCGCCACCCGGACTGTCCGGCTCACTGGACAGCGAAAGCGCCAGCATATCGGCAAACGAGCCAATCGCGAGCGCGGTTTGGCCGTCGGACAACACTGTTGGCAAGCCGCTCGCCAGCCAGGGGGCGTGTGCGACAGCGCCCTGGCCGGGGCCGACAATGATCGCTGTGATGCGTTCCGCAAGGAAAGATCTGGTTGCGGCATGGTCAGCAACGGCGTGCCAAACGGCAGCTGTGATGGCAACGACCGGTGCGCTGCCGATCGCCTCGCGGACCTGCGTGACGGGCGGCAGGGGGTCATCAGACGACGGGCGTGGTTCTGCTTCTGGCGGCGCAACAAACCCAGTTAGTGACTTGAGATCACGGGCTGACAGTAGCGGTATGTGCCGGCACGCGACCTTCGACCAGTCAAACAATGGCTTGGCGATCTGGGCCAAAGGTAGCAGCTGGTAGCCATAGGCAAAGTGCGGCGCGAGAAAAATGAGCTGGTCGTTTGGTTGCAGCCGGCAAGATAAGGTATGCGCCGGCACGCCGAGCAAGAACGTGCCAAACCCGCCGCTGGCCGCCGCTGGCCGAGGTGCTGGAAACAGCATGTCGCGCAGCAATCCAAGTCCCTCGTAACCGCGGCTCAAACGCGACACGAGGCTGATCAGCCCTTGCATCGAGCGCAGCATCACCAGCAGCACGATGAAAAACAGCAATTTGCTGTCTGGCAAGGTCGCCATGCCGCCGCCGTCAGCGATGAACACCGCCAGGAATGCCGTGAACAAGTGGATGCCGGTGATCGCATGGATCGTCGACAGACCAGCGATCTGCGCCAGGCTGCTGGCATAGCCGTGCTGCAGGGTTTCGCGCATGATGGGACCAAGGCGTTCCGGTTCGAGCCGCAGCGCGCTGCCCGTCATGGCATCGCTGCGCAGCCAGCCACGCAACGTCTGCACGGCTTTGACGCCGCGTGACAGGCTGCGGCCCTGACTGCGCATGAGGTCCGTCAGGGCCAGCGCATAGATCGGCAGGAACAGCAGTCCGACGAAGAACAGCACGACGACACTGGCCAGATCGAGCCACAGCAAGACGCCAAGCGCCGCCAGCACGATCGCCGCATCACGAATGCCGGTTTCCAGCAGCCGCCCGATCAGGAAGCCAGAGCGCACTGCCAGCAGCAGCCGGTTGCCGACACGGCCCGGCTGCAGCGGAACGCCGAGCGACAGCGTCCGATCCCAGCGCGCCAGACGGTGCAGATCGCTGGTCAGGGACTGAAACAGGCTGTCCTGCCAGGCAATCGTCTCCAGCTGGACAAACCGCGCGACGGCGAAGTGCAACAGGATGGCGGCGATGCCGGCCGCGAACACAATGATGATGCCGCTGTCGAGCGTCACCGCGAGCGACAGACCAAGGACGTTCCAGGCAACGAGGGTCTCCGTACCATGCGCTGAACGGATCAAGCCGGCGAGCAGCAGCAGCGGTATTGGCGAAGCAAAGCCGGAGACCAGGACGGCCGCCGTCATCAGCCAGAAGCGCTGCCCGCGCCGTGCCGCGAAATGCCGGATCAACAGCAGGAACGTGTTGCAGAAGCGCCAGGCCG
>JANNSA010000358.1:0-10920 GCA_031402115.1 Hyphomicrobiaceae bacterium
CAACCTTTGGTGAGGTGCTGAAGAGCCACTTCGATCTCGGCATGCTGATCATCGACCTGCCGCACCAGGAGCGCTGCGACCCGGCCGACTGGCATACGACGATGACTGCTTTCAGTGATGCTGCGGCTGCCACGAGCGCCAAGGCGGCGACGCTGACGACTTTGGCCGAGAACATGCCGGAGGCGGTGGCACGCGAGCTGATGGCGCGCGGCATCGCGCCGATGATCGGCATGGAGGAGACGCTATCGGCGATCGAGGCGGCGGCATTTCTGGGCCGGCAAACGGGAAGCGATCGCGCCGGTCTGCCCCCTCACCCCATCCCGCGCCCCGCGCATTGGGGAGTGGGCAGGGGTGTGGGCCAGCCGCTTGCTCCGGAGCTTTTGCCGCAGGCACAGCGCGCCACCATCAGCTCCGAGCAAGCTGCTGCTCCTCACCCTTGCCGTCTCCTCGCGAAGGGCGGGGAGAGGGAAATGCTCGATGAGTGGCAAGCCAAGCAGCTTTTGGCGGCGTTCGGGTTGCCGGTGCCGCACGGCTTCCTCGCGCGCACGCACGGCGAAGCGATGGCGGCGTTCCATGCGATCGGCGGACCCGTTGTGGTCAAGGCCTGCTCCGACACGCTGCTGCACAAGACCGAGGCCGGCGCTGTCCGGCTGAACATTCGCGACGAGGCGGCATTGCGCGCTGCGTTCGCGGCCATGCGCGATCTGGCGCCTGCCGTGCTGGTTGAGGCCATGGCCAGCGATGTCGTCGCCGAGCTGATCGTCGGTGTGACGCGCGACCCGCAATTCGGGCCGGTGCTGACGATTGGCTCCGGCGGCATCCTGGTGGAACTGATCGGCGACGCGCGCACGCTGCTGTTGCCAACCACGCCGGCACGTGTCGCGGCGGCGCTCGACAGCCTGAAGGTCGCCGCACTGATTGCCGGCTATCGCGGCCGGCCGGCCGGCGATCGCGCCGCGGCCATCGGCGCCGTCATGGCCGTCGCCCGCTTCGCCGAGGCAAACGCTGCCACGCTTGTGGAACTCGACGTCAATCCGCTGCTGGTGCGCGCGGCCGGCCAAGGCTGCGTTGCGGTCGACGCGCTGGTGCGGCTGGAAAACGGGCCTGGCCAAGTTAAATCCGAACAAACCTGACCAATTCCGCCGCGACCGGTGGAACGAACAGCTACTTGTGTCGTTGACTAAGCACGGGGCCGGCGCGTGAGAACCGGCCGCGATGCAGTTCGGGGCAGTCCAAGCCATTTTGCCGGTTTCTTGCTTGCATAGAAACTCCTTGATGCATCCGCGCCGGACCCCGTACAGCCTGAGATTGACAGGTCGTGCCAGATGCGCTGCTGTCAGACGGCTTGCATCATGAACGAGGCACCATGACCGACGCCGTCAGAACTGCCCGCCCGTCGCCGCACATCCTGGAGGTCACGCTTGACCGGCCCAAGGCCAACGCAATCGACACGCCAACCAGCCGGCGGCTGGGCGAGGTGTTTGCCGGTTTCCGCGACGATCCGGATTTGCGCGTGGCAATCATTACGGGCGGCGGCGACAAGTTCTTTTCGGCAGGCTGGGACCTGAAGGCGGCGGCGGCCGGCACTGAAACACCGGACGGCGATTATGGCGTCGGCGGCTTTGGCGGGTTGCAGGAGCTGATCGGCCTCAACAAGCCCGTCATCGCGGCGCTGAACGGCATGGCGGTTGGCGTCGGCTTCGAGCTGGCGCTGTCATGCGATCTGATTATCGCCGCCGAGCACGTGCGTTTCTCGTTACCGGAAATCAATGCCGGCACGTTGGCCGATGCAGCGACACTGAAACTGCCACGCCGCATCCCTTACCATGTTGCCATGGACCTGCTTTACACCGGCCGCTGGATGGAAGTTGCCGAAGCCAAGCACTGGGGCTTGGTCAACGAAGTGGTGCCAGCTGACCAGGTGGTGGCGCGCGCTCGTGAGATCGCGCAATTGCTCGCAGACGGTCCGCCGCTGGTGTTCGCCGCCATCAAGGAAGTGGCGCGCGAAAGCGACGGCATGCCCTATCAAACGGCGATGGCGATGATTACGCGACGCAAGTTCCCGGCCGTTGACAAGCTCTACAGCAGCGACGACCAGAAGGAGGGCCCGCGCGCCTTTGCCGAAAAGCGTAAGCCAGTTTGGAAGGGCCGCTGATCCATTTCGCTCAAGTCCGCTTCAGCCACGCCATGACGAACGGCAATGCCAGGGCGATGCCGATGAACCGGATCAGCTGGTGCGTCGCCACGTAAGCTGGATCATAGCCGAGCGAGTAGGCAAGGATGGCGGCAGCCTCCAAGCCGCCCGGTGCGAACGCCAGCATGGCTTGCGCCAGCGGCACGCCAATGGCCCAGCTGGCGATCGCAGCCGCTCCCGCTGACACGCCAACCGCCAGACCAATCGCGATCAGTGCATGGCCGATGATCGCGCGGATTTCGCCCCAGCTCGTGCCGGCGAAGCGGCTGCCAATCGCTGTGCCCGTGATAACCATGGCCGGCAGCAGCACGAACGCGGGCAACGCTGAAGTCACCATGCCGGTCGCATGAACGAGGCCACTGCCGAACAGGCCGCCAACCATCCAAGCGGCCGGCACCGCGACATGCTTGAAGAGCAGCGCGGCAGCAACGGACGCGGCGAGCATTAAGCCAACATCAAGGGCTCCGGCATCGGGTAGCCGGCCCGCCAGAATTTGGCCTGCCGCCGGCCCCGTGGCAAAGGCCAGCGGCAGCAGCGCGACGACTAGGAACAGCCGCAAGGTTTGTGAAATCGCCACGCGGCGAGGATCAAGGCCGGCGTCCGCTGCCGCCGCGACCGCGAAACTGAGCGCCCCAGGCACGGCGGCGAGCACGGCTTCGCGCCGGTCCCAATTGGCCACGTGGTGCAGATATGCCGTTACCAGCACGACCAGCAGCGGCACCGTCAGCAGCAGGATGGCGATGGACAGCGGCCAGCGCGCCATCGCGGTGAAAGTATCCGGCGTCACCGCTGATCCCATGGAAGCCGCCAGCAGCAGGAATGCCGTTGACCGCAACGGCCCCGGCAAGGCAATCGATAAACCGCTGAGCGACGCCAGCGCCGCTGCCGCCATGCCACCGATCAACCAGGGACTTGGCCAGCCTAGCAGCCAGAGCGTGACCCCGCCTGCGAAGCCAATCACCAGCGAATGCGTTGCCGCTCGCGCCTGTCGCCATACGGAATCCCTGGGCTCACCTTGTGGTATCGCGGCGGACAACGGCATCTCACTGTGCATGAGCGACACTTGTGCTGCCATTGCCGGGTGCTGTGAAGTCAAAGCTTTTGCCCGGTGCCGATCAACTGGTGTCAGGCACCCAGATGAGATGCGGCGGAATGACACGCAGCCCACGCAGTTTCGACGAGCGGTAACAATCCGCGGAACAGAAGAAACTCAGCCAGGGAATCCCGCCATGCCGACGATTGCCGCAATCTATGCCAGCCTCTTGGCTTTTGGATTTATCTGGCTCAGCGCCCAGGTGATCAGCGTTCGCCAAGGCGAAAGCGTAGCCTTTGGCGAAGGTGGCAAGGCGCACCTGACGGCGCGCGTAAGGGCGCATGCCAACTTCGCCGAATATGTGCCGATAGCGTTGATCTTGTTGGTCTGCGCTGAACTGCAGGGCGCCATACCTTGGTTGCTGCATGCCTGCGGTGCTGCCCTGATCGCCGGGCGCATCCTGCACGCCCGCGGCCTGACCATGACGTCCCACAACATACCCTTGCGCGTTGCCGGCATGGCTACGACGTTCACCGTCCTTGGCGTTCTCGCCTTCACCAATCTTTGGTTGTCGTATCGCCAGCTATCGTGAGCGCTGCCGCCCCCCACCCAAGCGCCGCACTGAGGCCTTGACCCCGTGCCGCTTCGCCCTATACCACAACGCGGCTGGTCCCTTCGTCTATCGGTTAGGACGTCAGATTTTCATTCTGAAAAGAGGGGTTCGACTCCCCTAGGGATCACCAACAAGTTTAGGGACGCAAGTTTAGGGCGCAGTGGACGGCAGCAACAGCGTTGCAGCCAGTGATAGTGTCCGAGCCCGGATCATTGTAATTCTCCTGGCAATGACGTCCACATCACGGCATTGAACCGCACCTGGCCGGCGGTCGCACGCGCCGTTGTTTCGGGGTTGCCTCTAAGCCCATCGTTGTCCGCAACAGCCTCACCCCATTTGCGCGCGATGGCGCAGCTTGTGGTCAGCAAGCACCAGCGCCAGCATGGCCTCGCCAACGGGCACGGCGCGAATGCCGACGCATGGGTCGTGGCGGCCCTTAGTCAGGATGTCAGTTTCGTTGCCGTGGCGGTCGATAGTCGGCACCGGTGACAGAATCGACGAAGTTGGTTTGATGGCGAAGCGGCAGACAATGGGCTGGCCCGTGGCGATACCGCCGAGGATTCCGCCGGCATGGTTTGACAGGAATACCGGTTTGCCGTCCGCTCCCATCCGCATGGCGTCGGCATTGTTCAGCCCTGACAACTTCGCAGCGGCAAAACCATCGCCGATTTCCACGCCCTTAACGGCGTTGATGCTCATCATCGCGGCGGCCAGATCCTGGTCGAGTTTGCCATAGACCGGCGCGCCCCAGCCGGCTGGTACGCCCTCAGCGACGACCTCCACGATGGCGCCGGTTGACGAGCCGGCCTTGCGCGTGGCGTCGAGGAAGTCGGCCCAGCGCTTGGCCATCTCGGCGTCGGGGCAGAAGAACGGATTGCGCTCAACTTCCGCCCAATCCCAGCTCTCGCGGTCGATGGCGTGCTCGCCCATCTGCACCAACGCGCCACGGATGCTGACGCCGTCGAGCATTTTGCGCGCCACGGCGCCAGCTGCCACCCGCGCCGCCGTCTCGCGCGCCGACGACCGGCCGCCGCCGCGGAAGTCGCGGATGCCATATTTGGCCCAATAGGTGTAGTCAGCATGGCCCGGCCGGAACTTGTCAGCGATGTCGCCATAGTCCTTTGAGCGCTGATCAGTATTCTCGATCAGCAGCGAAATCGGCGTACCAGTGGTGACCTGCTGGCCCTGGTCATTGGGGAACACACCGGAGAGAATCTTGACCGCATCGGCCTCCTGCCGCTGCGTCGTGAAGCGCGACGTGCCGGGCCGTCGCTTGTCCAAAAAGATCTGTATGTCATCGGGCATCAGGGCGATGCCGGGCGGGCAGCCGTCGACGACGCAGCCAAGCGCCGGCCCATGGCTCTCGCCCCAGGTCGTCACCCGAAACAAATGGCCGAAGCTATTGTGCGACATCGGCAGCACCCTCGTTCGTCAGCAACGCCGCCTTTGTCCCACACTCAGGCACGGTGGCCAAGCCTGCGCCGCCGGGTTAGGGGCGAACGGCCGACTTCCGGCCGTATCCGCACCCGACCAGCCCAATCAGCTGCCAAGCTGCACGTCGGCGATGCCGAGTCGTTCGGCCAGCACCGCCGTGATCAGGCCATGATCATCACGCGATGGCAGGCCCGAGACCGCGATCGCGCCAATGACGCCGACGCCCTTGACCTGCACCGGAAAGCCGCCGCCGTGGGTCACGAACTCCCGGGGATGCAAGCCACCGTCAGGCCATTGCGGGCGGTTCTTGGCCTCCAGCTGCAGGCCAACCCGCCACGAACTGGCATGGCAACGCATCACGACATTGCCCTTTCGCCGCGCCCAGTCTTCGTTGTCGGCTGATGATCCGGCCAGCGCCGCGAAGTAAAGCCGGCGCGCGGGCGTGCGGATGTCGATCACAACTGGCGCGCTTCGAGCGACGGCGCGGACGCGGATCGCCTCGCCAACTTCGTATGCCGCCAATTCGTCGAAGCCGTCGAGAACCAGCGCCTGCTCCTGCTTGAGCAGAGCCGCGATCAAGTCATTTCCGTTCATTGCAGCGCCCCTTGTACTGACCCCTCGTGCGTTTCGCACTTGGCCGCGCAGCGGTCGCACACTTTCCGCGCTCGATTCAAGCATGGACAGCCCGGTTGCCGGAAGCCAGCCGGACACATAGGCTCGTGCGCGGAGGCGAGCCAATGGCGGAACACGACGAAACAGAGCGCGTCAGCCCGACGTCGCTGGCACAACTGGCCCCGGCGGCCGCCGTCTTTGGCGGGTTGTTCGCGCTGCCGCTGGCGGTGCTGTTCGTGATCAGCTTCTGGACGGTGAAGTCGTTCAAGCTGCGGCCAGATTTCACTTTTGCCGGCTACGAACGGCTGCTGTCGTCGTATCGCGGCGTCTTGGTATCGACGATCCTGATTGGCCTCGCTGTGGCGCTGATCTGTGTCGCGATCGGCTTTGTATTCGCCTACGCCGTGCGGTTCAAGACCGGGCGCTTCGCCGACCTGCTGATCATGGCAACGCTGATCACCATGTTCGGCGGCTATCTCGCCAAGGTCTATGCCTGGAAATCCATCCTCGGCGCCGATGGCATCATCAACAGCGCGCTGATTGCGGCGGGTCTTGTCAGCGCGCCGCAGCCATGGCTGATCTACAATGCCGGCGCCGTCATCGTGACGCTGGTGCAGGCGTTGTTGCCGTTCGCCGTGCTGCCGATCTATGCCGGCTTGCGCACCGTGTCGCCGGATACGCTGGAAGCGGCGCGCGATCTCGGCGCCAGTGAGCCGATGACGATCTGGCGCGTGGTGCTGCCGCAAATCCAGACTGGGCTGTTCGCGGCATTCGCGTTCACCTTCCTGATCGCTGCCGGCGATTACGTGACGCCGCTGTATCTTGGCGGCACATCCGGCAACATGCTCGGCAAGTACATCGAGCTGGAATTCTCCACCCGTTTCAACTGGCCGGGCGGAGCAGCCATGTCCTTCGGGCTGCTGGCCACTTGCCTCGGCATCATTGGCCTCAGCTGGCTGGCGTTGAATGGGCGGCGGCGCCGATGACGCCCATGACCGACCGGCTCTGGCATCTGGCTGTGGCGCTGATCATCGCCTTCATGCTCGGACCCTTGTTCTTGGTCATCCTGTTCTCGTTCAGCAGCAATCCGCTGATCAGCTTCCCGATCACCAGCTTGACGCTGGATTGGTACGCCAAGCTTGGCGGCAACAATGAGTTCTGGCTGGCCCTGCGCAACAGCCTGATCGTCGCCGCAGCCGTCGGCGCGCTGGCGGCGATCACGGGCACGTTGGCGGCGCTATCCCTGGTCAAGCTGCGCCCGCAACTTTCCGCGCCGCTGCTGACGGCACTGGCGCTGCCGGTCATGCTGCCGCCGCTGGTGATTGCCATCGCGCTGGTGGCGCTCTATGTGCGCGTGCTCGGCGTGCCGCTTGGCTTACCGGCAGTGATCGGCGGGCACCTGCTGATCACGCAGCCGTTTGTCATCCTGATCGTCATGGCCCGCCTCGCCACCTTTGATAACAGCATCACGGAAGCCGCGTACGATTTGGGCGCCACGCCGTGGCAGACCTTCCGCATGGTCGTGTTGCCGCAGATCAGCACGGCAGTGGTCGGCGCGGCGCTGATCGCTATGGCGATCTCGCTCGACGACTTCATCATCGCGCTGTTCACGATCGGCAGTGGCAATACGCTGTCGACCTTCGTTTGGGGCAAGATCCGGACAACGCTCGATCCGTCCATCAATGCCATTGCCACGATTCTGATCATCACCAGCAGCGGCGCCACCTTGGCGGCGTTGTGGGCCAGCCGCTATCGCGGTTGAAGCGGGAGCACGACCATGAGCCAGCGGTTCGCCGACAAGACCGTGATCGTGACGGGCGCCGGGCGCGGCATGGGCAGGGCCATCGCGATTGCCTTCGCCGGCGAGGGTGCCAAGGTATTGGCGGTGTCGCGATCGGCCGCACCGCTGGCGGAAACAATTGGCATGATTGGCGAACAGGCGCGGGCGTTAGTGCTTGACGTGGCCGCCCCGGGAGCGGCGAGCCAAATCATGGCCGCTGCATTCGGGTTCGCTGGCCGTGTCGACGTGCTGATTAACAACGCGGGCATTTCAGGCGACGAAGCGCCGCTGCTCACCATGACTTGGGCGCAATGGCGCGCCGTGCTGGCAGTTAACCTGGACGCGCCATTCGCTCTGGCACAGGCTGCGGCTCAGGCCATGACGCGTACAGGTGGCGGCGCGATCGTGCACAACGCCTCCATTGCTGCTTCCGGGGTCGATGGCCTCTACGCACCTTATAGCGTCGCCAAGGCTGGACTGCTGGCGCTATCGCGCTCGCTGGCGGTGGAACTGGCGCCGCACGGCATCCGCTCCAACTGCGTCAGCCCTGGTTACACGCGCACCGATATGACGACGGAGGCCTTGCCGGCGCTCGCTCATTCAGGCTTTCCGCGTGTGCCGATCAACCGGCTGGTGGAAACCGAGGAAGTCGCCGCCGCCTTCCTGTTCCTGGCTAGCGATGCGGCCTCCGGCATTACCGGCGCCAACCTCGTTGTCGACGGCGGGCTGACGTCCAATCTCTACATCACGGAAACCCTGCCGAAGAGATAGCGGCAGGCCCAAGCGCTGATTCGGCCGCGTATCCGCGTCGGTCGGATCGAGCCCTTCGCGAGACCCGACGGCCACACGCACAGGTGGCGGCGATGGGCAAGCGGACGGCACGCCCGGGGATGTCGGGTTTCGCGAAGGGCTCGACCCGACCTACGGCTCGGCGCATCCAATACGCAGTGCCGGCCGCCGAAGCCGACCGATCACCTTCTCTTAGGACAGTAAGCACAACAAGTGAACCACTTCGAGTGCGACTGTGCGGCGTCGTAGGGTGCGAAAGGCGTCTTCGCCGTATCGCACCATCGGCTGGCGCTGCGGCCCGTTTCGGTGCGAAACGGCCGGAAGAAGGCCTTTCGCACCCTACACATTCGCAACCCAGTTGGCCGATGAATTCGCAGTGATTATTGTTCGAAGTGCCCTTACTCCGCCGCGTCGGCGTGTTGGCGGCCAAGCACCAGAGCATCGGCTTCCAGGGATTTCAGCGAGTCGAGCGTGGGCATGGCGACGGCGTTGTAACCGCAATCGACATAGTGGACTTCGCCGGTTACCGCGCCGGACATATCCGACAGCAGATAGAGGGCCGCGCCGCCAACTTCGTCCAAGGACGGCGTCCGCTTCAAAGGCGCGTGGTCTTTCTGATAGTTAAAAATGGTGCGAGCATCGGATACGCCGGCGCCAGCAAGTGTGCGCATCGGACCAGCTGACAGCGCATTGACGCGCACGCCTTGGGGCCCGAAATCAGCAGCCAGATAGCGCACGCTGGCTTCCAGCGCCGCCTTGGCGACGCCCATGACGTTGTAACTCGGCACGACACGCATCGAGCCGCCATAGGTCAGTGTCAGCATCGAGCCGCCGTTGTGCATCAAGGCCGCCGAGCGCTTGGCGACCTCCGTGAACGAGAAGCACGAAATCGCCATGGTGTTGAGAAAATTGGCGCGGCTGGTGTCAGCGTATTTGCCGCGCAGCTCATTGCGATCCGAGAAGGCGAGTGCGTGCACGACGAAGTCGAGCCCGCCCCAGGTCTTGTCAATCTCCGTAAAAACATTGTCGACGCTATCGAGGTCGCCGACGTCGCACGACACGATGATTTCGGAATTGACCGATTCCGCCAGAGGAATGGCGCGCCGCCCAAACGCCTCACCTTGATAGGTGAAGGCAAGCTTGGCGCCTTGACCCGCCAAAACGCGGGCGATGCCCCAAGCTATCGAGCGATCATTGGCGACGCCCATGATCAAACCGCGCTTGCCGGCCATCAGCGGTCCCGGCACGGCAATATCTTTCGCAACCATCCCGAAACTCCCACGCCCCTTCTGACCAACCCAACCAACAACGACACCCATACCTATAGGCCCCCGCCCACTATCTTGGGCCTGGGTACCTGCATGGGTGCCCTGCCCTATCCGTCATAGCGCGACAGCACGAGCGTCGCGTTGGTTCCCCCGAAGCCGAAGCTGTTCGACATCACGGTATCGATCCGAGCGTCATCGCGCCGTGCCAGCATGATCGGCAGGTCGGCGAAAACCGGATCGAGGTTATCTATATTGGCGGAAGCGGCGATGAAGCTGTTATGCATCATGAGAAGACAGTAAATGGCCTCCTGCACGCCAGCCGCGCCGAGCGAGTGTCCGGTCAGCGATTTGGTGCCGGAAATTGGTGGCACGTCTTTGCCGAATACCGTGCGGATTGCCTCAGCTTCCCTCAGATCGCCCACCGGCGTCGAGGTGGCGTGCGGGTTGATGTAATCAATCCGCCGGCCGCTCTTGCCAATGAAACCATCGCGCGCCAGCTGCATGCAGCGCGCCGCGCCCTCGCCCGATGGCGCCACCATGTCGTGACCGTCTGACGTCGCGCCATAGCCCGTGACTTCGGCGATGATGCGGGCACCTCGCGCTTTGGCATGCTCCAGCGCTTCCAGCACAACAACGCCAGCGCCGCCAGCGATGACGAAGCCGTCACGGTCGACGTCATAGGCGCGCGACGCCTTGTCAGGCGTATCGTTGAAGCGGGATGACATGGCCTGCATGGAATCGAACAACACCGACAGGGTCCAGTCGAGTTCCTCGGAGCCGCCAGCAAACATCACGTCCTGCTTGCCCCACTGAATCAGCTCGGTGGCGTTGCCTATGCAGTGCGCCGAAGTCGCGCAGGCCGACGAGATGGAATAATTGACGCCGTGGATGCGGAACGGCGTGGCGAGCGTCGCCGAGGCCGTGCTCGACATGCATTTGGGCACCTCAAAGGGTCCCACCTTCTTTGGGCCTTTGTCGCGGGTCGTATCGGCGGCCATCACTACAGCGCGCGTCGACGGACCGCCCGAACCCATGATGATACCAGTGCGCTCATGCGAGATCTGGTTCGGCTCGAGGCCCGCGTCCTTGCTCGCCTGCCCCATGGCGATGTAGTTCCAGGCCGACCCGGCGCCCATGAAACGGCGCGCCTTGGGGTCGACCATGCTCTCCCACTCACTTTGAGGGGCGCCATGCACC
>JANNSA010000359.1:0-2443 GCA_031402115.1 Hyphomicrobiaceae bacterium
TTTCGTCCTTCGTCATGTCATTGAGAACGGTTGCCGTCAGATCCTCTATGGCCCGGCGGTGCGTCTCGTTGATCGTTTTGTGTAGCGCCTCCAGTTCTTCCTTTGGAACTCCGACTTTTTCCAACGCAAGTACCGCAGCCTCCAGTCCAACCTCTGATTCAGCGGACTGCAACTCATCGTCAGTGGCGAGCATTCGGTCCATGACCGCACGCACATCGTCGTTGAGTTCAACGTTAAGGCCCCGGAGCGCGCGGTAGACTCTACGCAGCCACTGAGCAAAAACTGCAAACACTTCGCGAAGCTCCAGTGACGGAGCCTTGCCTTCGTAGAGGTACTTCTCGAAGCCCTTGGCGAATTTCTCATGGTGCTCTTCCGTGACTTCCTCTGGAGTCTTTACGCCGAACCACTTCAGAAGGACGGCAAGGTCTTTCTGTATCTGCGTCGTGTTGTCGCGCTTTTCCGCAGCGGCAGCGGTCCGCAGCATCTCGAAGAACAGGTGACCGCCCTCGTGGATAAACGTGCTGCGATCGGCGTTTGCCAGCGCGGTGATGATCGCCTTGCCGCCCTTGAAGTCGATGAAACCGCGCTCATCCTGCGCCATGCCGCTGCTATCTTGCTGGATGTCGGACTCGAGAAGTTTGCGAATGTCGGCGTCGCTGGTGGCGTTGATGTCGATGCTCTTGCTGGTTAGGTATTCGTCAAGGGCATCAAGCTCCAGCTGTGCTGATATTTTCTCGGTGTCAAGTTTCCAGCCGCGACCGTATACTGGCTTGCCTCGCTCTTCTTCGAGTAGCGCATCGAGCAACTGCCCGTTGTCATTCTCTTGGATGTAGCCCAACTCGGCTGCAGTCTCTGTTGCTTGGTCGAAGGTTAGCTTCCCTCCCTTCTTGACGATTCGGTTCCTGCCCTTGTCGTAGTCCCTGGCCTTCAGTTCGCCAACACCCTCGTCTAGTATTCCGCCACGGCTAATCAGGTACTCAAACAACGATGGCCCGTGCATCTCCTTGCTGGACAGTCCGGTTTCGTTGCGCAGCCGAAACAGCATGGAATCCAGCTTGTCCGGTGCCTTGCCGAGCGTGGTCAGGATGCCAGGCAGTTCGCGACGGAAGATCGGCTCGAACTGCGACATCAGGTCTTTGATGGTCCGGTTCTGCCGGGTGGCGGCGGTGCGGTATCCGGCGGTGTAGAGCGTCGAGTACAGGTTCGCGGCGGTTTCGGTTGATCCCGTTGCCAGCAACTGCCCGCGCAGGTCTTCCTTGAGTTGGTCGACCTCGGACACCGGAGCCTCGGTGCCGGTGCCGGCCTCACCCTCGAACTCACTCGCCAGGTCGGACGCTTCTGTTTCTGTCAGCCCGCCGGCATCGAACGTCATTTCCTTCGACAGCGGGCTGTTGTGCTCCGTGCCGGCCAGCTTGGCGACGTAGACGTCCGTGGGGATGGCGAGCTTGCCACCGTTGGCGCTGGCCTCCGCGTAGGCGTCACCGTTGCCCAGCAGCTGCTTGGCGACCTCTTCGGGATCCATACCCTCCGACTGCCAGTAGCGGTTCCAGCCCGACAGGGACGCGAACAGGTTCTCGGAGCCGGCCGCCTTGGCGGCGTCGGCGGCGAACTCCTGCATGGCGGTGCCGGCGGCGTTGGTGGCCTTGGCCTCCGCGGCGTGCTCGCCGATGACCTTGAGGACGTGCGCTTGCTGCTTGGCGTTGCTCTGCATTTCGTGCAGATCCATACCGAAACGCGCCACCGGCCCGGGGAGCAGCAGCAGCGGGAACGCCTCCAAGGCGCCAACGGCCGTGTCCACTAGGCGGTCGGTGATGGCGCCGTCTTCGCGCGGCTCGAACTCCTGATCGCTGATGTCCTGGCCCAATGAGCCGCCAGCAATAGCCACAGACTCCTGGGCGATCTCGGCGACCGTTTCTCCAGCCAAGGCTCCACCGAACTTGGTGGCGAGCTTGGTGAGCGCCTGGCGCACTGTGGGGCGTCTCAGCGCCTCCTTGACCACCTGGCGCATTTCCCTGCCGCCAAGGTTTTTCAGGCCGGGGATGGTCGACGTCAGGATCTTCCACTGCGCCGCCCCGATCAGGCCGTTGGCGGCGCCGACCAAGACGGCGGCCATCTTGGCTGCTGCCGGGTCCATTGGCGCGCCATTCTCGTCAACCATTGCGGTGTATTCACGGTAGGCCAGCGCCGCCTCCATCTTCCCCTCGCGCAGCCCCTGGCCCGCGGTCAGCAGCGTGCCGCCAGCACCGAAGAACGCCAACGGGGCGGCCGGAGCGGTTACTGGCGTCAGCAGCGCCGCGCCGCCAGCCAGCATCGCCCCGGACATTGCCATCGGCGCGCTTTCACGGATGCCCGCGATCCAGTTCGGTATCTGCTCAACGGCGCCAGTCACCATCCGCCCGCGCCACGATTCCTCGCCGAGATTCCCGGCCTCGTTGATCGCCCG
>JANNSA010000360.1:0-1530 GCA_031402115.1 Hyphomicrobiaceae bacterium
CGGTATCGCCGATTGCCATGCCGGTAGAATCGAAAAGCCCGGTGGAGGCATCAATCGAACCATCACCCAAGCCAACACCGCCGAGACGCTCGAGCAGGCCGGGCGGGATGTGCAGACCTTTGCCCGAACGCTTTTTTCTCAGGGCGTGTCTGCCGAACAATTGACGCACCTGATCACTACCTTGAACGATGCTTTGAGCCAGCGCGTCATCTCGTTTGTGCAAGCGAAACATGACCTGACGGGTTTGGACTGGTGCTGGCTGACCTTTGGTAGCGAGGGCCGCGCTGAGCAAACCGTCAGCACCGATCAGGACAATGGTTTGGTGTTTTCTGTCAACGACGGCGTCGATGCAGCGCAAGCTCATGTCCGTTTGTTGGCATTTTCCCAGGAGGTCAATGCACAACTTGATCGTTGCGGCTTTCCCTTGTGTCTGGGACAAATCATGGCGGGGAACCCGCGCTGGTGCCTAACGCTTGATCAATGGCAGGCACAGTTCACCGATTGGGTCAGAAACACCAATCCTGAAGCCTTGCTCAACAGCGTGATTTTTTTCGACTTTCGTGCCTTGGCAGGCGATGGCGGCCTCGCCAATACCCTGCGCGAATTCCTCAGCGATCTGGTCAAAGATCACGCCCGATTCTTGCGTCAGCTGGCGCAATACGCGCTGGAGGTGAAGCCGCCACTGGGTGTCCTGCGCGATTTCATCACTGAAGCAGCCGCTGACGAAACTGAGTTCATCGACTTGAAGAAATCTGCCGGACGTTTATTTGTAGACGCCGCCCGCGTGATGGCGCTATCCGCAGGTGTCAATGCAACCAATACCGCACAACGCTTGCGCGTCGCCGGCAGCCTGCTCAAGATGAGCGATGCAGACATTGCCTCGGCAGTGGATGCCTTTTTCTTCATCCAGCAACTGCGCCTGCGCACTCAACTCTCAGCCGACGATCAGCAGCGCGCTGTCGCCAATCGCATCGTGCCCGAGTCGCTCAATGAAATCGACCGGCGAATCCTCAAGGAAAGTCTGCGTCAAGCGCGCAAGCTGCAAAGCCGGCTGCAACTCGACTTTCAACTATGAGCTGGTGGTCATTTGCGCGGGGAGATCGTTCCGGTCTGGCGCCTGAGCAGCAAGCAGCACTGACGGCATTCAAGACGCTGGGCAAATGTGACCCGGCCAGCCCGCTCGAAACGCAACGCTTCATCGTTGTCGACGTAGAAAGCACCGGGCTCAACCTGTCGACGGACAAGCTGATTGCCATCGGTGCCGTGACCGTAAGCGACGGCGTCATCCGGCTCGATCAGGGCTTCGACGTTGTGCTCCAGCAGGCCGCGCCAAGCAACGTCGACAACATCCTGATTCACGGCATCGACGGCACCACCCAGACCACCGGGAAAGACCCGGCAACCGCATTGCTGGAGTTCCTCGCCTTCATCGGTAACGCGCCGCTGGTTGCCTACCATGCTCCATTTGACCGCAGCATGATCAACAAGGCGACCAAATCATATCTCGGCATGACCATCAACAATCCGTGG
>JANNSA010000361.1:0-1844 GCA_031402115.1 Hyphomicrobiaceae bacterium
CAAGAACCGGGGCCGGAGGATCGCTCCACCGCGCCGCGCCCTTCGACCCATCACCCCATCCGCCAGAGCTACTCCGTTGAGCGCAGAACCGACATCGTGTGCCAGCAAGGCGGTGGTGTCCCCGGAATGGTGCAAAGGTCCGCAATGTGGTGGGAATCGGAACGCCTGCTTTTGCGTAGAAGATTGGCAAAGCTGCCGTCCATGTCCCCTCGGCGATGTGTCAGCTGAGCCCTAGTTCCTTCATCCGCTCTGGCGTATATTGACAGACAATCGCCTCGTTATTTTCGCTGTCGGCGAATTGTGCCAACTCGCAGATGGTCGGGATTGTGTGCCGGGAGCCGATCATGCGACCACCTGCGGTCTCGATCAGTTTGATGGTCGCGTCAATGTCGTCGACCGCGAAAGAGCATTCAAAACCCTTGCGCCCTTCCGGCATCGGCTCGCGGCGCTGTTGCAATGCACCATGGATGCCCGCGCCTTCGATCAGGTAAAACCCCGGTGGCCCCCAAGGCATGAACTGCCACTCAAAAACGGTTTCGTAGAATTTCCTTGCACGATCCACATCGTCGGCCTCGATCGCAAAATGGGCAAGTTTGTTGGGCATGGGGGATGCTCCTTCGAAAACTCGGCAATAGCGAGATTGGAGTTGTCGCGCATCCGGGAAAGCGTCAATATTGTCGGCGTATGCGACAAGGTTCAACACCGAAAGACGAGGTCCATCTGATCATTCGATCGCTCGCAATCGACTATGCAGCGGGCGGATGTGAAGAAGGCCATGCTCACGCTTGGCCGCAATTTCTCTACGCGCGCAGCGGCGCTATCCGTGTCGAGATTGTTGGTAAATGGTGGACAATACCGCCAAGGCGGGGTCTATGGATTCCAGCAAGTATCCGGCATGGCCTCCTGATGTCGTCACAACTTCAACTGCGCACGCTATATTTCAGTCCCGCCTTTGCCGGCGAACGCAATGAAGTTGGTGCGGTGGATGTAAGTGGTCTGCTGCACGAAGCAATCCTACGCGTTTGTGAGCAGGGAAGTCTCGACGCACGCCGGGTCGCCGACCGCCATTTGGCCGAGGTTATTCTAAATGAAGTCAAGCGCAGCAATCCATCAATGATTGCGCTTACCATTCCTGTTGACCCTCGCGCGCGGAGATTGGCAGAGATTTTTCTGAACAGCGATCAGCGGAGCGCGTCGATGGATTCGCTTTGCGCGGAAGCGGGACTCAGCCGCCGCACTGCCGAAAGACACTTCCTGAATGAGACGGGCCTGCCTCCCGCACAATGGCGACGCTTCAAAGCACTCATGGAAAGCGTTGTGAGCATCGCAGGCGGCGAACGTATCGAAGATGCCGCTTATTCCGTAGGCTACCAAAGCCGCAGCGCGTTCAGTGAGGCCTTCGTCCGAGCATTCGGCATCACGCCCAGTGCAGCGCGATGAGAGTGTTGCGATCATTTGATGTCTGCAATTCAGGAAGGGGAAGTTGAGACCGAACGTCCGAAAACTCGTCGTTAGCCGCCATTCTGATCTGCACTCGCTTGCCGACCAAGCGATGCGCGGCGAGTTCGCGGCGGCGGGGGCCTCAGATCGAATAGGTTTTTTTCTGCACCTCTGGCTCGTCCGGGCACTTCCAGCTCGGGCCTTCACAGGCACCGCCATTATGGATCGTCGCGCCAAAGTCGGCCCAGGCGGTGGGGCTGAAACGATAGGCGAAGGCCTTGAAGTCGCCGTCGGCGGGCCAGTATATCACCAGCAGGAAAGCGATACACGCCGCGATCGGGATGCGCAGCTCCGGTTTCAGGCCCAGGAAATCGCGGTCGTCGCTCTCGCGCCACTCGTAGTAA
>JANNSA010000362.1:0-5764 GCA_031402115.1 Hyphomicrobiaceae bacterium
TTCGAATGCACAAAGCCGTGGCGGTTTACCCCCCTTTGCGTGGCGGAATGCCCCCCAGAGCCGTGGCGGTTTGCCCCCCTTTTGCGTGGCGGTTTACTCCCCCCCCAATACCGTTAATATCCGTTAGATTCATAACCGTTACCCAAAGCGGGGTTTTAAAATTTAGGTTGAAGAGGAATTTAGAGGTCATTTCCAGCACTACGAATTTTCAGCAACGTTGAGAGTTCTGAGCGAGAGACAACGATTTACGACCCTACCCACCTCGCAAGACAATCGACTCCGCTCATCAGCGCTCCCTTGGCCGTGTGAGCCGGATGAACGAGGGCCCGTTCATCCCTGCAACGCGCGCGAGAGGCCGAGCGTGAGCAGCGGCGGTAACTGGTACGTTGGGAATGCTTTGGCGATCTCGTCCGTAATGGCCTTTGCCTGGTCTGGCTTGCCGATGTTGGCCGCGAGCAGAGGTTTGACCGCTTCGAGGTAGTCGATGAGGCTGGGCAAGTCGGCCGGGCTCGCCGGTTCGCCGTGGCCCGCCAGAATGATCGGTGCGGCCGCACCGCGCTTCCCAATATCTCTCAGCACGCCGATCCAGTTGTCGATCTGGCGCGACACCACCACGTGCACTTTATTGTAGACGATGTCCTGCACGATCGTAGCGCCAACGGCCGGGATTTCGACAACCAGGATCTCTGGGGCTTCGGTGTTCAGGACGTGACGGAAGCGCAACTCGATGCCGTCGATCGTCTCCGTGCCCTCGCCGATGATACCGGCAACTTCGGGCGCGGACGAATCCGCTTTGCGTTCTGCGACAACCTTCGCCGCGTTCTCGGTGAGGAACTTTGCAGTGATAGGACCGGCGTGCACGGCCATCTTGCGAAAGTGGTGGATGCCGAACCAGTGGTCGGGATGCATGTGGCTGACGATGAGGCGAAGCACGGGCTTTCCAAGGCTCTCGACATAGGTCTTGAGTTCAATCGCGGCATGCGGCTGGAACTGTCCATCGACGACAACGAGGCCACTCGCGCCTTCGATGATGTGGGACGTGACCATCGCTCCTTTGGCATCGGCAAGATACGTGTGAACGCGGACACCAGCCTTCTCATTGAGGAACACGCGGCCGGTAAATGCGGCCGGCGTGACGGTCCGCCCTTGAGCCAACAGGGGACCAGCCAACAAGTTGGTACCAAGGGCTGCAAGGATGGTGCGGCGGTTCAAGGTCAGCATGGTTTGGGCCTCCAAAGATCGACGCCGCCACGCTATAGTTCGATATGATGCGGCAAAAGTCGGCGAAATTCGAACGGCACGTTTCATGGGATCGAACTATGAGACCGGAACACCTCCACCGCCTCGCCGTGCTGGCCGAAATCGCAGACACAGGCAGCCTGTCAGCCGCCGCGCGCCGGCTTGGCCTTGTGAAGTCTTCGATTAGCCATCACGTCAGTGAACTCGAGCGCGAGGTCGGGGCCAAGGTGCTCCATCGAAGCGGCCGCGGTGTCGCCTTGACGGCCGTCGGGGAAGTCCTCGCTGCGCATGGCCGCGTGATCGTAAAGCAAGCGGCCGAGGCTTTGATCGCGGCGAAGGAGTTCGAGGCGCCGCGCGGCGTGCTGCGCATCTCAATGCCGGCCGGAATCGCAGATGCCTCGCTTATCCCGATGCTGGCGGCGTTTCTCGATCGCTATCCCGCGATCTCAATCGAGGCGATAGCGACGGACCAGATGGTGGATCTTGTCGCCGAGAATATCGATGTCGCATTCCGCATTGGCGGAGTGGCGGATGGCCCGTTCATCGCGCGCAGCCTGACGACCGATTGCAATATTTTTGTAGCCGCTCCGGCCTACACCGAGCGCGCTGCCACCATCGCCATACCGGCCGATCTGGCACACCATCCGCTCGTCGGTTTTGCGTCATTTGGAAAGCGCCAGACGTTTCAACTCGAAGCGCAGGACGGACGCCGCGCCGAAGTGGAAATGACGTGCCGTGTGACCACGACGAGCGGCCTCGCCATAAAGCACTGGGTATTGGCAGGGGTCGGCGTGGCCCGCTTTCCACGCCATGCCATCATTGATGAGTTGGCCGCGCGCACGCTCGTGAATGTGCTTCCCGCCTATACCAACCCGCATCCCCCGCTATCGGTCGTCTACATGCCAGAGCGGTTCCGCCCCGCGAACACGCGGCGTCTCATCGAGCATTCCGTGGCGTTCTTTCATCGAGACCACTGAGGCGCCGGCGCCGTAGCAATTGCCGAACATCTGGCCGGTTGCCTGACCGTGCCTGCGAGCCTTGCCGACACCGGCAATCCTGATGCCGGGTAACAAAGGGGAGGGGCAGCGTGGCGGTTCAAATTGATCCACTGTAGATCGTGCTCAGCATGATGGGGGCCCTTTCGTTGGCACGTCAGCAAAGCTGAAGTCGCTCGTCCCGCTAACCAGCGTTGCGCCAAGCGATTTGGCCAGCGCATTCGCGGCGCAATCGCTCATAGTTGGGCGCGAGGTGGGATGGTTTTCCTCGCCATATCGGTCAAATGCGGATCGCGCAGCCGATCATTGCGTTAGCACCCCCGATGATATGGCGAACCACTCGTGCTGCCACAGGCGCATCCGGCACCAAAAACTCTTTCTTACTTTCAAGCCTTCACGATATAATGCGCCAACGCATCAATAACGGAGGAATATGCAGAGAAAGAACACTGAGCCAGTACGGACGGACGTCTCAATTGCCGATATCATCACGCAGTTTCTCAAGGCGATGGCGGAAGCCTTCGCACCCACCTCCAATGAAGTATCCATCGCGCGTCTAATGCGCTACGAAGATGAGCGTAGCGCTTCGGCCGAGGCGACAATTCAAAGCCGCTATGCTAACGCTTGGTACCGGCGCCACGAATTGCGTCAACGGGCTGCCGCAAACGGCGTCGCGTTCTCGTCGTCTGCCAGTTACGAGCACCAAGCCGCAATTCTTGACTTTCTGGATGATCCGCATCGGCCGTCGCCGTTGACATGGGGTCACACAACCTAGTTCTACGCTATCGACGCGCACGGTATGCCGACACGGTCCTGCACCCACCCTGTAAATCGCGCCAAGTACATCTGGAACGCCAACGACCTTGCCGAGACGCGCCCAACCGGAATCCCAGAACTTGATCGTCCAATCGAAAGGCTGCGGATTGAATTTCCTGTTGATCGTTGCACATGGACTGCCGATCAATGGCGCAGATTTGAGACCGGTGGCAAGGAAAACGCGACCGAGGCAGTCGAACTCGCAACGGCCATCCGAACAGGCGTCAATCACCGAAAATCCAGGGACAAGATCGTCCCCATAATTCTGTGAACACCACATCTAACTCAATTGCTTTGCACGGCTTGCAGGTTGAAAAATGAGTATCACTTGGACTCGTTAGGTCGTCGCGCTGACCAGCTTGGCCCCGAGTGATTTCGCCAGCGCATAGGCGACGCAATCGCTCATCGTGAGCCGCGAGGCCGGATGGTTTCCTTCGCCAAAGCGGTCATATGCATCGACCGCAGCCGCATCCAGATCATCTAAAGCTAGAACAACGTTCAGGCCGGTTTCTTTGATCCTGCCAGTGACACGGCGAATGCTCTCAAGACCGTCTGCGCCGATGCAGTGCAACGTCGCCTCAACACTGATTGATTTTGCCACAAATACTTTCGCAGACGATCCCCGCACGTGGCGCATGATGGTGCTATCGGCGTCATTGTTGACGAGCGCCAAGAACGAATTTTTGTCGATCACGATCATGGTCGATCAGTTCTGCCGTTCAGCTTCATTCATCGCCGCAAAAACCTCCTACACGCCGCGCATCTCGCCGCTCGGAACGTGTACCGCCGGAAACCTGCCGCTAACACCGAACCATTCCTGCAGGCCGTGAATATGTTTGGGCGTCATGGCCTGGGGAACGCGTGGCAACAGTTTCAGCAGTACCGGCGAGATGGTCTGTGGCTCTAACCACTCAGGCGCAGAGAAATTCGCCGCCGTCCACGGGCGCGGCGCACGCGTGATCCGCGAGAGGGCGTTGTGTTGCTCGGTCTTCGACACGCCAACGGCATAGACTGCGTCGGGCTCCGACGTCTCGGTGACCAGCACAAAAGCCAGAGCCTGCTTCCACATCATGAATACCGATATGCGGTCGAGCATTGCATTTCTCTCCTCATCCGCCGACGGCATGGTGATCGCCAGATGGTAGTCACCGCCAGGCGTGGCAATCCGAAACTGCCAGTCGATCTCGTCCTGGATCTTGATGATCAACCGCGCGCCACGGCGCAAATCCGCTTCCACCAATTCGCGAAACGTCTTGGGATCGTGTGTCAGCGGCTGCATTTGTGACCTCACTCGCCGCGCAAAGCAACTCGGCTCATTGGACGGCAGCTAATCTTCGTCTTGTCCAGATATTTCCTACGCTTGCTTGGTCGGTCACGCTGGGACGCTCTCGCTTTCGGCGGCTTTGGCTCGATGAAACCGTAAACCTCTCGGATCATACGATCGATCATCTGGCGGTGACTATTTTCAATGGTGTAGCGGGGCGGATGCCTATCCATCATCGACCCCCTTGGTGGCCGATGAGCGTCGCGCCGGTCTCGCTGGTGTCTGTCATTTTAATGGCCATTCTCATTGGATTTTTTGCGCTCGGTGCTTGACGCGAGACCGTGCGTCACAATCGCAGCCGCCTGATGGCGGCGGCTCACGATTTACACAGGTACCGCCATGCGATGCCATGATGTTTGGTCGGATTTGCTTCGCCGCACGTCTCGGACCCGCCAACATGGAGGTTGAACATAGTACCAATATTTGGTATATGTTGGTACTGAGGAGATATCGCCATGTCCAAGAACACGTCCATCAGTCTCGGAGATCACTTCGCAGCCTTCATCGAAGGGCAGGTTGCCAAAGGTCGCTTCGGCTCGGCAAGTGATGTCGTGCGCGCTGGCCTTCGGCTGCTCGAAGAGCATGAGACGAAACTTGCAGCCCTTCGGTCAGCACTGATCGAGGGCGAGAAAAGTGGGCCGTCGGAGCCGCTCGACATTGATGCCTTTGTCGCTGCCAAGAAGAAGAAGGCGATGAAAGCCGCAGCACCATGACGGGAATGGCGAAGCGCAACGTTGTCCTCTCACCACGCGCGCTCGCCGATCTTGACGAGATCTGGGAATACACAGAATCCAACTGGAACACCAATCAGGCGGAGCGCTATCTGCGCGACATCGCGTCGGCACTAGAACTGATCGGCGCTGATCCTCGTCGCGGTCAGGATTGCAGCACTGTTCGTGCCGGCTATCGCAAATTTGCCGTCGGCGCGCATGTCGTGTTCTATCGCCTCGTCGCAGACACGGTCGACATCGTTCGCATCCTGCACGCCCGCATGGATTTTGACCGCCACCTCTGACACCGAGCGCTTATCCCTCGGCTCGCGTCTCTTCGAGCTTGGCCGGCACGTGTGACGCTCCAAACCGGTTCGCTTCGCTCATCGTTGCGTGCGTGCGACTTCTGCCTGGCACCACTACGAGCCACAGCGCAGCGAGGATTCCAAGAGCCGTCCCCGCCGCCCAAGCGGACACAGCAACGCTGAGTCCGCTGTCGGGCACCGCGGCCATCGACGGCGGCGGTCTGCGCGACGTTGCGCTGGACACAGCATTCAACTTGTCGTTGGCAACTGGTGCGCACTGCACCAGTAACGCCGCCGGCGGTTACGTGGTCCGGAGCTTCTTCATCGGTTCCGGCGTCACGCTTTCGTCGGTCAACTTCGGGGTTACGGGACTGC
>JANNSA010000363.1:0-1666 GCA_031402115.1 Hyphomicrobiaceae bacterium
GCCGCGAGCCGCGAGCCGCGGGCAGCCACCGCGCCGGACAACAGAGCCCGCTTACCTTTCGTCACCTCCTGCGCAGTGTCGGCGCGCTTTACACCTCACCGCCCGCAGCGGCGCTTGGCGTGAAAAAGTTGTTGATTTTGGCTGCTATTTTCGATGTGGCTCAAAAATCGCTGTCCGGGCCGCGGCGCTGCATGGCCGGCCTCGCCGAGGCCGGCCTTCAGGTGTCCAGTTGCTGCACTAGACAACTGGCCGCATGCCGTGCGGATCGACAGCTTGATGCTGAGCCGCAGCCGTCTGACCTAAAACCCTCAAGGAAAGCACTGCACGTGAAAAACACTTTTGTACCGCGTCACATCGTCATGACTGCCGTTGCCACGGCCCTGATTGCAGCTGCTGGCGCAGCACATGCCCAACAAGGAGGCTTGCCCGCCACGAATGCAAGGGTGGACGCCGTCGCAGCAGAGGTGCTTCAACACGGAGCCCGCCTGACGGATCACGACACGCAGTTGGCCAATCACCATGCCATTCTCCAAATCCTGCAAACCTCACCGGTGAGCGCGACCGTCAGTGTCGGCGGCTATGCCGCAGGCAACGCCGCCACGGTGAACACCGGGACAACGCAGGCGGCGGCGAACACGGCGCGGACGGATCGCTGGCAGACCAACTCACCCGGCGGCACCAACATCCATCGGCTGAACCCCAAGGAAGTCAAGATTCAAGCCAACGGCAGCGTCAATTTCGTCATCAGCGGCTTGCACCCGCTGGGGGTCTATGTGGCCTGCGCCGACGAAGCCGACACCACCAGCACCGACTGCGTCAGTCCTGCGATGTTGCTGGCCGTCAGCGACGTCGCCGCAAACCCGGCCAATGCCGCCAACCTCTTCCAGATCAATGGGGTGGTGCGGAACCCGGCGACCATCAACTACGACCCCAGCGGCCTGCGCGTGTACCGCGGTCTGGACAACCAGCTGCTCAGCCTCGTCGGCGTGAGTGGCGCCCAAGGTTCGCAAGTGGCTGGGACGGTCACCGTTCTGGAGCCCGTTGCCCCCGCCACCACCGTGAGCGTGACCATCCCGACGCTCGGCCTACGCGAGCGCACCGAGGTCGTGTTCTTCCCGAACACGGGCCGCTACCTGGTGGTCTGCATGTTGCGCAGCCATCTGGCCGATGGCATGTTCGGCTACATCAACGTCGTGGCGCCGACCCCCGCCAACTGAAGAACCTGGAGCGTCGATCTCGGGCCGCTCAAGGGCCCGTGATCGAGGTGAAGGTCTAGCAAGAGCTGGCTTCGCCGGGCCACCGGCGAAGCCAGCTTTTCAAGGTTCGGCCGCAGGCCGCTCAGGCGGCTCAGTGGTTTTCGCGCGCGTGGTTGATCGAGTAGCGCGGGATCTCGATGGTCACGTCCTGGTTGGACAGGATGGCCTGGCAGCTCAGGCGCGACGTGGGCGTCAGGCCCCAGGCGCGGTCGAGCAGGTCTTCCTCGCTCTCGTCCATCTCGCCCAGCGAGCCCATGCCCTCTTTCACGATGACGTGGCAGGTGGTGCAGGCGCAGCTCATCTCGCAGGCGTGTTCCAGAGCGATGCCGTTTTCCAGCAGCGCCTCGCAAACGGAAGTGCCGGCGGCGGCTTCGATGGTGTCGCCCTGGGGGCACAACTCGACGTGCGGC
>JANNSA010000364.1:0-6117 GCA_031402115.1 Hyphomicrobiaceae bacterium
CTGGCGGCGACACGGGGCTTACGCTGGCGGGTCTCATGTTTCGCCGCCAGGTCGTCGACGATCGTCGAAACTGAAATGGCGCTCGGTTATGAACGGCACTGGCAGCCGTTTTCGTTGCCCTTCGAGATTCCGGCAACGCCCGAGTGCCGGACGCAGAAAATCAATCTGATCCACGACGCCCGCTCGGCGTCAGAGCAACTTGCCAAAGGTCAAGCCTGGTTTGATGACATCAAGCTGACCTGGGTGCCGCCCGATATGGCCGGGCAGCCATAGCGCGACAGCGGCCCGCGATCACTCCATCGCAATGCGGCCGTCGATTGCCGGAGCGATGCTGCCAGCGGCCTTCAGCGCATCGAGCACGACACTGACGAGCAAGGGCCCCTCATTGCCGGTGACCATCACAGTACCGCGTTGGAAGGCGTCGTAGCCGTCTTTGCCTTGGGCCAGGAAATCGTTGGTCGCGACCTTGTAGATTTTGGCCGGATCGAGCGGCACACCACCGATTTCAATTTTCGACAGCTTTTGCCCCGGCACCGCGTCCTTGCGTCCGGTGATGCGGGCGCCAGCGATCTGGCCAAAGCGGCCATCGCCCTTGCCAATAGTGCGCACGGCATTCTCCAATATCTCTGTTAGGTCGGCGCCGGTCATCGCCACCAGCACGGCCTTATTGCCGAACGGTAGTTCCTTGAACACGTCGCGCCGGCTCAGCGCCGTGCCAGCAGGATATTCACGGTCGCCACGAATGCCACCGCCGTTGATGATGGCGACATCCGCCTTGAGTGCCGCCAGGATGGCGTCTGCAAAGTAGTTGCCAATCGCCGTTTCGCCGCCGCGCACGCTTGCCTTGCGGCTGTCGAGCGCCGTCGTTGTCGTGCCGACGACGCTATCGAGATCTTTCGATAGGGTCGCTTCGTAGGCCGCAACTGCTGCCGCGACATTGGCATCGGGTGTTACGGTGGACGTGTCGATGACGCGGAACGAGGGCCGCCATGACACCTTGCGCGCCTCACCCTCGCTGACCGTGATATCGAGATCAACGGCAACCACATTAACGCCGTCAGCCTGGGTCTCGGCAATCGCCGAACGGCCATCGTGGGCGACCAGCAGGTTATGGTCGTGTCCCGAGAGGATCACGTCGATGATGCCGAGGTTCATCAAGCGCAGATCATCCTGCCAGGCCGAGTGCGAAACCGCGACGATGATATCGGCGCCGTCCTTGCGCAACGCATCCGTCATCGTTTTGGCGGTCGGAATCGTCGGTGCCAGTTTCAAGGAACCCGGTTGCGAGCGCTTGGCCGACTCGTCGTCAGTCAGGCCCATGATGCCGATCTTGACGCCATCCACCTCGATGATCTTGCTATCTGCGAAGCCGGGCAGTGCGGCACCCGCCTCATCACGCAGGTTGGCGGCCAGCAGTGGGAACGTTGCCTCGCCCATGCGCTTGCGGAACACTGCTTCGCCAAAGTCGAACTCATGGTTGCCGGGTACAAACACGTCTAACGTCATGCGGTTGAGCAGGTCGACGATGTGCGCGCCCTGGTCAAAGCTCGACATCAGCGACGGCGACAGCGTGTCGCCCGCATGCGTGGCAATGACGGTATGGCCCTTGGCCCGCTCGGCAGCAATGGCACCGGCAACTCTGGCAAATCCGCCGCGTCCGCCCTTCTCGCCCATTTCGTAAATGTCGCTGAACACCAGCAGCGTCGCCTTGACGGCGCGGTCAGCGGCGGCTGCTGGGCCGGCACTCAACGCAATCGTCAGCATGAAACCGGCGATGAAACGAAGCACGATTCAAACCTCCCGATGCAGCTAAGCGAAACTACCAGTGTGCACCCTGCCGCGCCACTTGCAAGAGCTATGCGGTCCGGCCACTTTCGCTCTTCAGGTTAGTCGCTCATTGTGACCAACGTGCCATGGCGAAAGGGGGCCGACCCCGTTGGAGCATCCAAACATGCAGCACTATCGGGCCGTGGTGATTGGCGGCGGCATCGTTGGCGCCAGCGTGCTGTATCATCTGGCGCGGTTTGGCTGGCGTGACGTGGCGCTGATCGAGCGGCGCGAGCTCACCGCCGGTTCCACTTGGCACGCGGCGGCCGGCTGCCACGCGGTCAACGCCGATCCGAACATCGCGGCACTGCAGGGTTACACCATCAACCTGTACAAGGAGATCGAGGCCGCGAGTGGCCAGGATGTCGGATTGAAAATGACTGGCGGCGTCAGTCTTGCAGCTTCGCCCGAGCGCTGGGAGTTCCTGAAAGCCGAACAAGCCATGTTCCAGACCATGGACATGGACACGCGCCTCATGATGCCTGACGAGATCGCGGACATGATCCCGATCGTCAGTGTGGAAGGTATCATCGGCGGGCTTTATGATGAGCAAGAGGGCCGCCTCGATCCGCACGGCGTCACGCATGCCTATGCCGGTGCAGCGCGCCAAAGCGGCGCGACGGTAATCCTCAACAATCGTGTGCTGGAACTGCACGCCGAGCCTGATGGTGGTTGGCGACTGGTGACGGAGAAAGGCGATATCCGCGCCGAACACGTCGTCAACGCCGCTGGATTGTGGGCGCGCAAGGTTGGCCGCATGGCTGGCGTGGAACTGCCCGTGGTGCCGATGCAGCACCATTACCTGGTCACCGACGCGGTGCCGGAGATTGTCGAGTTGATGGCGCGCACCGGCCGCGACATGCCGGCCTGCACGGACCTGGATGGCTTCACCTATCTGCAACAGGAGCGGCAAGGCGTGCTGCTGGGCGTCTATGAGCGCGACCCACGGCACTGGATGACCGATGGCCCGGACTGGGACTTTGGCCAGGAGCTGCTGGAGCCGGACATCGACCGTATCGCCGACGAGTTGGAGATCGGGTTCAACCGCTTCCCGGCCTTGCAGAAGGTCGGCATCAAACGCTGGGTCAATGGTGCGTTCACCTTCACACCCGATGGCAATCCGCTGGTCGGGCCGGTGCCGGGCTTGCGCAACTATTGGTCGGCATGTGGCTGCATGGCTGGCTTCAGTCAAGGCGGCGCGATCGGCCTGGCGCTGGCACGCTGGATGATCGATGGCGACCCCGGCGCCGACGTGTTCGGCATGGATGTCGCCCGCTTCGGGCCCTTCGCCAGCAACGACCGTTACTTGCAGGCAATGACGCGGCAGTTCTATTCCCGCCGTTTCGCGCTGACCTATCCCAATGAGTCCCTACCCGCTGGACGGCCCCTGAAGACGACGCCGGCGACGGATGCGCTGGCCGCCGAAGGTGCGCGGTTTGGCGCGCACTGGGGCATGGAAATGCCACTCTACTTCGCCCCGGACCAACCGGACTTTCACGAACGCCCAACCCTGCGCCGCTCCGAGGCCCACGGTCTGGTGGCACGCGAGGTCGCGGCCACGCGCAACGCCGCTGGCCTCTTCGAGAGCGCCGTGTACGCCCGCTATGAAGTCAGTGGCCCCGGAGCGGAGGCCTGGCTGAACACTCTGCTTGGCTGCCGCTTGCCAGCGGTTGGACGCATCCGTCTCGCACCTATGCTCAAGCCCAATGGCCAGCTTATGGGTGACCTGACCGTCAGCCGGCTGGCCGAAGACTGTTTCTGGCTGGTCGGATCGTATCAGCTGCAAACCTGGCACATGCGTTGGTTCGCCGCGCACGCTCCGGTGTCCGGCGTCAGCGTCCGCAACTTGTCCGACGCTTGGCTTGGCTTTGCCCTGGCGGGTCCGCGCTCGCGAGACATACTGGCCCATCTGACCCGCGCCGATGTCAGCAACACTGCCTTCCCGTTCATGAGCGTGCGGCGCCTCGATATCGGCACAACGCACGCTATCGTCGGGCGGCTGTCCGTCACGGGTGAGCTTGGCTACGAGTTCAACGTGCCCGCCGCCGCACACCGGGCGCTTTACGACACCGTGCGGGCGGCCGGTTGCGATCTCGGCATGGTTTCCATTGGCGCGCGCGCTCTCGACTGCATGCGCATCGAGAAGGGCTGGGGCGGTTGGGGCACCGAGTTCACGCAAGGCTACACGCCGGGCATGAGCGGTCTCGAGCGACATATCGCCTGGCACAAAGGTGAGTTCATTGGCCGCGAGGCAACTATGGCAGAGCGCGCGAACGGCAGCGCGCAAAAACTGGTGACGTTGGTCGTTGACGCCGACGACGCCGATGCACGTGGCTACGAGCCAGTTTGGTCCAGTGCTGCCCGCGTTGGCTTCGTCACCTCCGGCTGTTTCGGCCACCACGTCGGCCAAAGCTTGGCGCTCGCTTACGTTGACCGCGCGCTCGCCGTCGCTGGCCAACCATTGACAGTCAGCATCCTCGGCGAGCGGCGCGGGGCCGTCGTCCACACGGCCGCGATCTACGATCCTTTGGGCACCCGGCTGCGCGGCTAGACCGCAGGTGATGGGGTCGGACTGCATCGCTGCGACGGCAACGCCGCCCCATCACTTGCGGCGGCGCAGGCGGACGTAGAGGGCGCCGTCGCCACCGTGGCTGCGCGCCGCCGCGGTGAAGCTGACGACGAGGTCGCGCATATCGGGGCCACTCAGCCAGACCGGCACGGTTTCGCGCAACACACCTCGTCGGTCGTCGAACATCTCGAACGGTTCGCTGTCATTGGCTTTGCGGCCCTTACCCGTGATCACCTTGACGTGCCTGTCGCCACGCAATTGCGACACCGCCAGGAAGCGCTGGAGTGCGGCGCGCGCCTCGTCCTGGCGCATGCCATGCAGGTCAATGCGGGCATCGATCGGCAGTTTGCCGGCCGCCAGCCGCCGCACCGCGCGGGCCTCGAAATCAGCGATTGGCGGTGTGCGTGGTTTTTTCGGCTTGGCTGCGGGTGTTGGAACATCCGGAGAAGTCACGGCTTTCACCGCGCGCGGCGGTTTGTTGGGTGCTGTTGCTGTCCCGTTAGCTTCAGCAACCGCCGACGCCGCCTGCTTGGCGCGCCGCCGCTGGTGTGTCGCCAAGGGCTCGACGCTGGCGGCAACGCCACGCCACAGCGCTTCCTCCTCGGCGCTCAGCGTCCGGCCTTTGCTGCGCCGCTCGATTGTCATGCCCCGCGCATGCCACGCGGTCAGCGGCGCGGCAAGAGGACGAAAAAGCGCCCCGGATGCCGAGTCAGGCCGGCATTGCGCTCGGCTTCAGTGCCGGAACCCCAATAGATGTCACCGCGTTCCGGCCCTTTGATCGCCGAGCCGACGTCCTGGGCGATCATCAGGCGGCTGAAGCCTTTGCCGCCGTGATGGGTCAGCGATGGCGAGGCGACATAGATCGGTGTGCCGAGCACATGGTAGCTGGCATCGACCGCTAGGCTGCGGCCTTCCGTCAACGGCGAACCTTGGCCGCCGACCGGACCGCTCCAGCCATCTGCTTGGGGGTTGAAGCGGAAGAAAATGTAGGACTTGTTGGCCTGCATCACCGTCCGGCCGTCCGTTGGGTTCGCAGCCAGCCATTGCCGCAGCACCTCCAGGTTCATCTGCTCCTTGCTGTACAGCCCGCGATTGATCAGCACGCCGCCGATGCTGGTATAGGAATGGCCGTTCTTGGCAGCGAAACCAATGCGCGTCAGCCGGCCATCGGGCAACCGGATGCGGCCCGAACCCTGCACATGCATGAAGAACGCCGCGATCGGGTCGTTCAGGTACAGCAGTTCCAGGCCGCGCCCATCGAGCGCGCCATCTTCGATCTCGGCGCGCGTGAAATAGGGCACCACTTTGCCGTCGACGCGCCGGCCGGCGGTTGGCTTGTTGGCGGCGTTTGCCGTGGCCCTGAGCACGTCGCTACGGACCTGCTCCAAGTCAGCGGGACGTCCGAGGATCGGCACCTGATAGTCGCCTTGCCTGGTCAGTGAACCATCGAGCACAGGCTCGTAATACCCCGTCAGGAAGCCTGGCGAAGGCGCATTGACGGCGGCGGCCACGAAGTTGCGCTCGAAGAAGCGGCGGGCCAGCCGCGGATCGCTGGCCTTGGCTCCCAGGCCGCGTGCTGACTTGCATATCTGCGCGAGCGCCACCCGGCGCGCCTTTGGCCCCGGTCCGGGAGCACTGCCGCAAGCCTGGATGAACGCAGCCAGCGCCTTGGCATGATCATCGGCCGCCCAGCCAGGCAGCGCCGCGAACCGCACGCGCTC
>JANNSA010000365.1:0-6041 GCA_031402115.1 Hyphomicrobiaceae bacterium
GTTTCATCGGCCCGCTGCACGTGCACAGCATCACGATCGGCATCGGAGTACACCGCGACTGTGCGGATGCCCATACGGCGGGCAGTCTTGATGATCCGGCAGGCGATCTCGCCGCGGTTGGCGATCAGGATTTTGCTGAACATGGACGGCCTGAGTTTGATTGTGCTATCAGGTTGATACCAAATTAGACGGAGTTACGCTTGGCTCGCCACGAATGTGATGCTGCCTTGACAACAAATCGGCCGCAACGTTGTAGCCGGAACGTGGCGCACGTGCTGCACGATCCTCCGTCAAATCTTTTGATGCGTTTCAACTGCGATCCGCAGTTCACAACGGCATATTGTCGTGCTTTTTCCACGGCTGTTCCAACTGCTTAGTGCGCAGCATGGCAAGCGCGCGGGCGATCCGCCGTCGTGTCGAATGCGGGCGAATCACCTCATCGATATAGCCGCGCTCGGCCGCCACGAACGGCGACAAAAAGCGCGCCTCATACTCTAACGTGCGCTCAGCGATCTTGCCGGCATCTCCGATATCCTGGCGAAAGATGATTTCCACGGCCCCCTTGGCGCCCATCACCGCGATCTGCGCCGTTGGCCAAGCGTAGTTGACGTCGCCGCCAATGTGCTTGGAGGCCATCACATCATAGGCGCCGCCGAACGCCTTGCGGACGATGCAGGTGATCAGCGGCACGCTCGCCTGGCTGTAAGCGAACAGCAGCTTGGCGCCGTGCTTGATCAGGCCGCCATATTCCTGCGCAGTACCTGGCAAGAAGCCAGGCACATCGACAAATGTGAGGATCGGGATTTCAAACGCGTCGCAGAATCGCACGAAACGGGCGGCCTTGCGCGAGGCATCGCTGTCGAGCACGCCCGCCAATACCATCGGCTGATTGGCGACGATGCCGACCGTGCGGCCCTCTAGACGCGCGAAGCCGGTGACGATGTTGCCAGCGAACTTCCCCGACAGCTCGAAGAAGTCGGCTTCGTCGACCACCTTCAGGATCAGTTCCTTGACGTCGTAGGGCGTGTTCGGACTATCAGGCACCAAATTATCGAGGCTGAATTCCATGCGGTCGGCCGGGTCCTGACACGGCCATTCCGGCACGCCGGATTTGTTGTTGGCTGGGAGGAAGTCGATGAAGCGCCGAACTTGCTGCAGGGCTTCGACATCGTTCTCAAAAGCGCCGTCGGCGATGGAAGAGCGCGTCGTGTGCACCGAAGCACCGCCGAGTTCCTCGTGTGTGACGATCTCGTTGGTGACGGTTTTTACCACGTCGGGGCCGGTGACATACATATACGAGGTATCACGCACCATGAAGATGAAGTCGGTGAGCGCCGGTGAATAGACGTCGCCGCCGGCACACGGCCCCATGATGACGGAAATCTGCGGGATGACGCCAGACGCCACGACGTTTTGCTTGAAGATGTCAGCGTAGCCCGCCAGCGATGCGACACCTTCCTGGATGCGCGCGCCACCGCTGTCGTAGAGCCCGATGATCGGCGCGCGCGTGCGCAAGGCCAGCGCCTGAACCTTGCCAACCTTCTCGGCATGTGCCTCAGACAGCGAGCCGCCAAAGACCGTGAAGTCCTTGGCGAACACAAAGACCGTGCGACCGTTGACTGTACCCCAGCCCGTCACTACGCCGTCGCCGGGCACACGCTGTTGTTCCATGCCGAATTCGGACGAGCGGTGCTCAACGAACATGTCGAACTCCTCGAACGAGCCGGCATCGAGCAGCACTTCCAGTCTCTCACGTGCTGTCAGCTTGCCCTTGGCATGTTGCGCGTCGATGCGTCTTTGACCGCCGCCCAGCCGCGCCGCCTCGCGCCGCGCTTCCAACTTCTCGATGATGTCGCGCACGTGGTTGGGCTCTCCGATGCACAGCAAGGCGGACCACTGCTCCTTCTCTCCATTCTTCTTGGGGAGAAAGAGCAGTGGTCGACCGACGGAACCGAAGCGCCTTGCCGCAAGCCCGTCGGGTGCCAGACTAACACCATGATCCTAGCTGCGTCCGTGCTGAGCTTCCAAGCGTGCAATTGGAAAACGGCAAACTCGGCGGTGGAATGTCGCGGAGGGCCAGCCGGAGGCGTGGACGGCGCATAGTTTGGCGAACATCGCCGTGATAGGTTAGATGGTGGTACCGCACGAGGCAGGGTGCAATGACGGGACGATTGACAACACACGTGCTGGATACGGCGCACGGGCGACCGGCTGCGGGCATGTCGTTGCGGCTGAAACGGCTCGAGGCGACGGGTACCAAGCTGATCACCGAGCGGCGCACCAACGCTGATGGCCGCTGCGACGGACCGCTTATTGAGGGCGCGACCATGCAGGCTGGCCAGTACGAATTGACTTTCGCGGCCGGTGACTACTTCGCAGCGTTAGGCGTCACCTTGCCTGAACCGCCCTTTCTCGACGAGGTCGTAATCTGTTTTGGCATCAGCGATGCGACCATGCACTATCACGTGCCGTTGCTGATCTCGCCCTACGGCTATTCCACCTATCGCGGCAGCTAACGCATGAGCCAGGATCGCGTAACTCTTCTGCTCAACGGCGTCCGTCACAACGTTCCGCCGCAGGTTCCGGCGCACCGCACACTTCTGCAATATCTGCGCGACGATCTGGGCCTCAAAGGCAGCAAGGAGGGCTGCGCCGAGGGCGATTGTGGCGCCTGCACGGTGATAGTCGAAGATCTGGTTGAGGGCCAGTTGAAGGCGCGCGCGATCAATGCCTGCATTGCCTTTTTGCCACATTTGCACGGCCGTTCCGTCGTCACGGTGGAAGCCGTGGCGGAGCCCGATGGCACACTCAGTCCTGTGCAGCAAGCGATGGTCGAGTGCCATGGTTCGCAATGCGGCTTCTGTACGCCCGGCTTCGTTCTGTCACTGGAAGCCGCCCGTCAAAACGGCACGCTGGTTGACGCCAACATTGACGACGTGCTGGCTGGTAATCTGTGCCGATGCACCGGCTATGGCCCGATTGTCGAGGCCGGGCGGCGCGCGGCTCGTATCGCACCAACGGCGACGGAGCAAGCACGGATCGCGGCGCGCCTGTTAGCACTCACCGCGCTAGCGCATGAAACAAGCAGCAATCTCGCGATCGATCATTGCGGCTCACACAGCTTCGCTCCGGCCTCGCTCACCAGTTTCGCCGTGTTGGCTGCCGCCCATCCCGCTGCCACGATTGTGGCTGGCGCCACCGATGTTGGCCTGTGGGTCACCAAACGCCACCAGCGGTTTCCGGTCATGCTGTACACGGGGCGCGTGCGTGAGCTGCATGCAATGACCGAGCGAGACGGTATGCTCAGCATCGGCGCGGCAGTGCCCTATACCGAAGCGATGGCAGCGCTTGGCCGTCATTGGCCCGATCTCGGCGAATTGTTGCGCCGGCTGGGTTCCGTGCAAGTGCGCAATTCCGGCACGATCGGCGGCAACATCGCCAACGGCTCGCCAATTGGCGATAGCGCGCCGGCGCTGATCGGGCTCGGTGCAACTCTGGTACTGCGCCAGGGTGATGCGACGCGACGACTGCCGTTGGAGGACTTCTTCATCGCCTACGGCAAACAGGATCTGCAACCCGGCGAGTTCGTCGAGCAGATTGAGATACCGTTGACCGCGCGTGCTGACGAATTCGCGTGCCACAAAGTATCGAAGCGCTTCGATCAGGACATCTCCGCTGTCTGTGGTTGCTTCGCCCTGCGCGTCGAGAATGGCACGATCGCCAGCGCCCGCATCGCCTTTGGCGGCATGGCGGCGACGCCGAAGCGCGCGCTTGCCGTCGAGCGGGCGCTGATCGGGCAACCATGGACCGAGGCGACCGTCGCGTTGGCGCTGCCAGCCTTTGCCGAGGACTTCCAGCCGATCAGCGACATGCGTGCCTCGGCCATCTATCGCCTGCGCGTCGCCGGCAATCTGTTGCGACGCACCTTCCACGAACGCCAATTTGGCCGCGACAGGACGCGGCTGGTCGGCGCCGATAGCGCGATCGACGCCGAATGAGCGCGGATGTGCATGGACAGGCGGTGGATGGCGACGCCAATCCGGTATTCACTGTCGTCTGGGGCACAAGGCCCAGGACGACAAGTATCAGCGTGCTGCAGATGTTCGTTGGGACGGGCATGCGAGGACGACGATGCAGAAACTAGTGGAAACCAACCGAACTGGCGGCGTCGGCGCGGCACTGCCGCATGACAGTGCGCCCAAGCATGTCAGCGGTCGCGCCGTCTACACTGACGACATCCCCGAGCCGCCTGGTACCCTCTGCGTCTACATTGCTATGAGCACGCGCGCGCACGCCGATGTCCTGGCGCTAGACGTTAGCGCTGTGCGGACTGCGCGCGGCGTCGTCGATGTCATCACGGCCGCCGACATCCCCGGCGTCAACGATGTCAGCCCGGTGGTCGCAGGCGACGATCCGGTGTTCGCCGCTGGCCTCGTCGAGAGCCACGGCCAATCCCTGTTCGCGGTCGCCGCAGACAGCTTCGAGAATGCGCGTGCCGCTGCCGCTCTCGCAACAATCGGCTACCATGACCGGCCGGCCATCCTCACCATCGATCAGGCGATGCAGGCCGGTTCGTTTGTCGCGCCTGCCACCACATACACCCGCGGTGATGCCGATGCCGCCATCGCATCGGCGCCGCGCCGGCTGAAAGGCCGAATCCGCATCGGCGGCCAGGAGCACTTCTATCTCGAAGGTCAGGTGGCGCTCGCGATCCCCGGCGAGGACGAGGACGTGACGGTGCACGCTTCCACCCAGCATCCGAGCGAAATCCAACAGGCGGTGGCACATGTACTCGGTGTCGCGCGCAACGCCGTGACGGTGGAAGTCCGGCGCATGGGTGGTGGCTTCGGCGGCAAGGAGAGCCAGGGCAATCTTCCAGCTGCCGTCGCCGCTCTAATTGCCAAACGCACCGGCCGCGCTGCCAAGGTCCGCTACGATCGCGACGATGATTTCATCATCACGGGTAAGCGCCATGATTTCCGCATCGACTATGATGTTGGTTTTGACGGTGATGGCCGCATCCACGGCCTGGCGTTCGAGCAGGCGGCGCGTTGCGGCATGTCCGCAGATCTGTCGGTGGCGATCTGCGACCGCGCCATGCTGCATGCCGACAATACGTACTATTTGCCGGCGGTGCGCATCACCTCACACCGATGCAAGACGCATACAGTTTCCAACACGGCATTCCGGGGTTTTGGCGGGCCACAGGGTATGCTCGGTATGGAACGCGTGATCGACCATATTGCATACGAGTTGGGGCTCGATCCCCTGGTCGTGCGCCAGCGCAATTTCTATGCGTCCGCCAGCGAAGCCGCGACGAGCACGCGCGTGCTGACGCCCTATCATATGCGCGTCGAAGACTGCGTGATCGCTGAACTCGTCGCTGAACTAGCGACGAGTTCGCGCTACGCCGAACGCCGGGCCGAGATCCGCTTATGGAACGCCAGCAGCCCAATCTTGAAGCGCGGTATCGCGCTGACGCCGGTCAAGTTCGGCATCTCGTTCACGCTCACCCACCTCAATCAAGCGGGTGCCCTGGTGCAGGTCTACAGCGACGGCTCCATTCAGCTGAATCACGGTGGGACCGAAATGGGCCAGGGCTTGAACCAGAAGGTCGCCCAGGTGCTGGCCGAGGAGTTCCAGGTCGACCGTGCCAGCATCAAGATCACCGCCACCAACACCAGCAAAGTGCCGAACACTTCGGCCACTGCGGCGTCATCCGGCTCCGACCTGAACGGCATGGCGGCGCGCGACGCGGCGCGGCAAATCAAAGAGCGGATGGCGGCGTTCCTGGCGGCGCGGGCGCAGACAGCGGCTGATCAGGTGCGGTTTGCTGATGGACATGTGCACGTGGCGGGCGAAGTCATGCCGTTCGCCGATGCCGTGCTCGCCTGCTATCGCGGTCGCGTGCACTTGTCGGCGGCCGGCTTCTACGCGACGCCGAAGATCAGTTGGGACCGGGTGGCGGGGCGGGGACGGCCGTTCTTCTATTTCGCCTATGGCGCCGCTGTCACCGAAGTTGCGATCGATACGCTGACGGG
>JANNSA010000366.1:0-2975 GCA_031402115.1 Hyphomicrobiaceae bacterium
ACCGCAACCGGCAGCAGGTCAATGAGCGCCTCGCCATCATCCAGGCACAGCTGCCGGAGGGTGTGCAGGCCCAGGTTGGCCCGATCACGTCGATCATGGGCGAAATCATGCTCGTGGCGATATCTGGCAAGGGCGTTTCGCCCATGGATGTGCGCGAGATCGCCGACTATGTGGTCCGGCCGCAGCTGTTGAATGTGCAGGGCATTTCGCAAGTCATCCCGATCGGCGGCGAAGTGCGCCAGTACCGTGTCACGCCGAACCTGGTGGCGATGCAGGCGCTCGACATTACCCCCGAGCAGATCGAAATCGCAATCAAACGCTTTGGCTCGAATACAGGTGGCGGCTTCGTTGACCAGAACGCCCGCGAATATTTGATCCGCAACATCGGCAATACGACCAAGCTTGACGACCTGGCCAACATTGTCGTCGCCAACAGGGCCAGCCAGCCGATTGTCTTGCGCCAGGTCGCCGAGGTGGCTTTCGCGGCCCGCGTCAAGCGCGGCGACGCCGGCTTCATGGGCGAACCCGCCGTGATCATTTCGGTGCAGAAGCAGCCGGGCGCCGATACCGTCAAGCTGACCTATCAGATCGAGGCGATGCTGACTGAGCTGCAGAAAACCATGCCGCCCGGCGTTACCGTCACGAATATCCAATTCCGGCAAGCAACGTTCATCGAGACCTCGATTCACAACGTCCAACGCGTGCTCATCGAGGCCGCCGCCGTCGTCGCGGTCGTGTTGATCCTGTTCCTGATGAATTGGCGCGCGACCGTCATTTCACTGACCGCCATCCCGATCTCGATCCTGGTCACGATCATCGTATTCCAGATGTTCGGGATGACGATCAACACGATGACCCTGGGCGGACTGGCGATCGCCATCGGCGAACTGGTCGATGACGCGGTGGTCGATGTCGAGAACATCCTCAGGCGATTGAAGGAAAACCGGCTGCTGGCGCAACCACGCGGCAGTTTGCAGGTGATCGCGGCGGCATCACAGGAAGTCCGCTCCGGCATTGTCTACGCCACGATGATCATCATCCTGGTGTTCGTGCCGCTGTTTGCCCTATCGGGCATCGAAGGCAAATTATTCGCGCCCTTGGGCATCGCCTACATCGTGTCGATCCTGGCCAGCCTCGTGGTGTCGATCACGGTCACCCCGGTGCTCGCCTATTATCTGCTTTCGCGCGGCACGGCGCACGTCCACGATGGCTTCGTGGTGCGGGTGCTGAAGTCACTCAACGCCCGCGCTCTGAGCTTCGCCTTCAATTTCGGCTGGGTGCTGATCATCGGAGTTATCGCTGCGGTGATCAGCGCCGGCTACGCCGTGACAAACCTGCCGCGCGCCTTTCTGCCGCCCTTCAATGAAGGGACGTTGACGATCAGCGCCTTGTATTCACCAGGCATCTCGCTGGCGGAATCGAACCGGCTTGGGCTGATTGCCGAGACGCTGATCCGCGATGTACCCGAAGTCATCTCAGTGGGACGCCGCACCGGCCGGGCTGAACTCGATGAGCATGCCGAAGGCGTTCACTCAAGTGAGATCGACGTCGACCTGCGTCATTCGGAACGCCCGAAGGCCGAGATCCTGGCGGACCTGCGCGCGCGACTTGCCGCCTTGCCGATGAACATTAACATTGGCCAACCGATCTCGCACCGCCTCGACCATTTGCTTTCCGGCGTCCGTGCCGAGATCGCGCTGAAAGTCTATGGCGAGGATATCGATACGCTGCGGACATTAGCGGAAGCCTTTCGCGAACGGCTGTCGGGCATCACGGGTCTGGTCGATCTGCAGGTTGAAAAGCAGGTGCGCATTCCGCAACTGCGCGTGGCGGTCAATTTTGAGCGGATCGCGCTCTATGGCATCACGCCGTCATCAGTCACGGAAGCGCTTGAAGGCTTGTCCAACGGTCGCGTGGTGTCGCAGATCCTGCAAGGCAACAAGCGCTTCGACATTGTCATGCGCCTGAAGGACGCCGACCGGACCACCCAAGGCCTGGCTGGCCTCTTGATACCGACGCCGCAAGGACATATCCCGCTCAGCCTGGTCGCGACCATCACCGAAGATGATGGCCCCAACCAAATACAACGCGAGAACGCGCAGCGCCGCATTGTCGTGCTGGGTAATTCCGATGGCCGCACGGACATGGCGCAAATCGTCGCCGACATCCGCCAGGCGATCGCCGCGACAAACCTTCCAGCCGGCTACCGGGCGAGCCTCGAAGGCACCTTCCAGGCACAGGAAGAAGCGACGCTCGTCATCGGGGGGCTGTCGCTGGTGTCAATGGCGATGATCTTCATCGTGTTGTTCACGCGCTATCAATCCGCGGTCTTAGCGCTGATCATCATGGCCAATATTCCTCTGGCTCTGATCGGCAGCGTCGTTGCCCTGAGCATCGCCGATCAGCCCTTGTCGGTCGCCAGCATGATCGGCTTCATCACGTTGACCGGCATCGCCGCGCGCAACGGCATTCTCAAGATCAGCCACTACATCAACCTCGTGCTGTTCGAGGGCGAGAGCTTCGGCCGGCCGATGATCGTGCGCGGCACGCTGGAGCGGCTGACGCCCGTACTGATGACGGCCTTGTCGGCGGGCCTGGCATTGACGCCCTTGTTGATGGGCGCCGACGAACCCGGCAGCGAGATCCTGCATCCAGTCGCCGTCACGATCTTTGGCGGTCTGGTCAGCTCAACGCTTCTGGACGCGTTCCTGACCCCGTTGCTGTTCCTGAAATTTGGCGAGAAACCGCTGGCGCGGTTGCTGGCCGGACGCCGTGCGCAGGTCGATGCTGGCCTGACCACGGCGGAAGCTTACTGAACCAACCTTCCTTCTTAGCTGGAGATCATCATGCGTTTGATAGCCTTGGCTGCCGCGTTCACACTAGCTCTCGGCAGTTCCACCGCCTTGGCCCATGACGAAGCCAAGGGGCCAAATGGCGGTCCGGTCGTCGAAGATGCCGGGCACCACATCGAGTTC
>JANNSA010000367.1:0-4844 GCA_031402115.1 Hyphomicrobiaceae bacterium
CGCCGTGCTGACCGCGAGCTTCGAAGGTTTTGACCGCAGCCTGGAGGAGGCGTCGCTCGACCTCGGCGAAAGCGTCATCGGCACCTTCTTCCGCGTCACCTTGCCGATCATTGCGCCGGGTGTGATCTCGGCTTTGCTGGTGACGTTCACGATCTCGCTTGATGAGTTCATCATCGCCTTCTTCTTGTCAGGCACTTCGCAGACCTTGCCTGTCTACATCTGGGGGCTGCTGCGCTTCCCCAACAAGCTGCCGATCATCCTGGCGCTCGGCAGCCTGCTGCTGATTGCCTCGTTCGTGCTGTTGTTCCTGGCTGAATTCATCCGTCGCCGCGCCGCGCGCCGCACCGCCTCAGTCACACTCGATGCCGCCGTTGCCGGAGTTTCCCCATGACCGCCCCTCGCTCCACCGCCAGCGGGCGCGATATGATCGCGATCGAGGGGGTCTCGAAACACTTTGGTTCGTTCACGGCACTCAACGCCGTATCGCTGACTATTGGCGAGGGCGAGTTCTTCTCGCTGCTCGGGCCATCGGGCTGCGGCAAAACCACCCTGTTGCGCCTGCTTAGCGGCTTCCAGGACCCGTCCGAAGGCACGATCGCCATCGATGGCAAACCTATGGCGGGCGTGCCGGCCAATCAGCGGCCGACCAATCTGGTATTCCAAAGCTATGCAATTTTTCCCCACCTCAACGTCAAGCAGAATGTCGGATACGGCCTGCGCACCATGCGGCTGCCGCGCGCTGACGCCGAGGCGCGCATCGAGCAGGCGCTGGCGATGGTCGAACTCACGGGTCTTGGCGATCGCTCCGCCAGCCAGCTATCCGGCGGGCAGCGGCAACGCGTGGCGCTAGCCCGGGCGCTGATCCTGGAACCCAAGGTGCTGCTGCTCGACGAGCCGTTATCGGCGCTCGACAAGAACCTGCGCGAACATATGCAGGTGGAACTGCGCCGTCTGCAACGCGCCGTCGGCATCACCTTTGTGCTGGTAACCCACGATCAGCACGAGGCGATGGCGATGTCGGACCGCATCGCCGTGATGTTCGGCGGCCGCATCGCTCAGATCGCCAGCCCGCGCGAACTCTATGAGCGGCCAGCCAGTCGCCAGGTGGCAGCCTTCATCGGTGGCATGAATTTCTTCACGGCGCGGCAGCGGGCAGGTGCTACAGGAGCCTATGACACCAACGGCCTGGGCACGGTGGAGTTGCCACCAGGGCTTGCCAGCGCCGCCAATAGCGAAGTCATCTTGGGCCTTAGACCCGAGCAGCTGCGCCTGACAGCAGCTCAGCCCGCCGGTGTCGCCGTACCCGCCCAGATCGACGTCGCAACCTTCTACGGCGAGAACACTTACTATTACGTCACAGTGGCAGGCCGGCCTGAACCTATCACCGTGTCGGTCGGCAATAGCACCGAGCGCAGCTCGCTCAGTCCTGGCCAAGCCGTCTGGCTCAGCTTCGATCCGCGCACCCTCCTGCCACTGGCGCCGTAACGTCGGAGGTCGGGTGAAGCCCTTGCGCGACCCGACAGCCACGGAGATCGAGAGACGACATCAAGGGCGATTCTCGCGAATAGCGGCGGCTGCGGCGTCGAGTCGCGCGAAGAGCTTGACCCGACCAACGAAGCACGTGCGTTACGATTGACCCCCAACCCCTGAACGCGATACGCCCCATCACCATGCCCGCCGCAACCACACCGCCGATCGTTCTTGTCACTGGCGCCGGGCGGCGCATCGGGCGCGCCATCGCGCTGAATTTCGCTAGCCGTGGCTGGTCCGTTGGGGTGCACTATCACCAGTCGGCGGACGCTGCCGAAGCGGTGGCTCGCGAGATCATGCGCGGCGGCGGCAAGTCAGTTGCCCTGCCGGCGGACCTTGCCGATGCGGCGAGCTTGGCGAAGCTGATACCAGCGTGCATCGACAAACTAGGCGCGCCAACCTGCCTGATCAATTGCGCCTCGTTGTTCCTGGAGGACACGATAGCTACCGTCACGGTGGCGCAATGGGACCGGCACATTTCCGTCAACCTCCGGGCGCCGGTGTTTCTGGCGCAAAGCTTCGCCGCGCTTTTGCCAGCGGTCGCCGATGGCACGATCATCAACATCATTGATCAGCGGGTGTGGAAGCCGACGCCAGAATTTCTGTCGTACTCCGTATCAAAGTCAGCGCTCTGGCAAACAACGCGCATGCTCGCGCAAGGCCTGGCGCCGCGCATCCGCGTCAATGCCATCGCGCCTGGGCCGGTGCTGCAGAGCATCCACCAGACAGCAGAGCAATTTGCCGACGAGCAGATGGCCACCCCGCTCGGCCGGGGTACAACGCCTGCGGAAATTGCCAAGACCATCCATTTCATTCTGGAGACGCCCGCTATGACTGGTCAGATGATTGCGCTGGATGGCGGCCAGCATCTCGCCTGGCAGGCGCCTGACGTGGTTGCAAAGCTCGATTCGAGGAGCAAACGATGAGCACGGAGGCGCTGAGTTTCGCCAAACAAGGCGTGCGTCACGTTTTGGTGCGCGAGCTGGAAATCAACACCATTATCGGCATCCATGACTACGAGAAACGTGCGCCACAGCGCATCCATGTCTGGGCTGACTTGGCCGTGCGCGAGGCAGGACCCGTCACCAGTGACCGGCTCGAGGACGTGTTGGATTACGCCGAAGTGGTGCGCCGGATCGAGGATCGCGCCAAGGCGGGGCATGTCAACCTGCTGGAAACGCTGGCAGAGCGGCTCGCCGCCGACTGCCTCGCCGATGAGCGTGTGCTGGCGGTGCGCATCCGCATCGAGAAGCCCGACGTCATCCCCAACGCCCGCGCTGTCGGCATCGAAATCCACCGCAGCCGCGGATGAAAAGGAAGGGACATAGTGTTCATCTTCGGCCCGCGCCGCCGTTGACGGACATCGACGGCGGCGCGGGCCAAAGATGAACACTGTGTTCCCGTCTCGCTCGCTACCGTTCGGTCGAAGCCAAGCGCCCGGCGGCCGGCGGCACGCCCGCGACGTTTGGCACGATCTCGCGCAGCAACTTCTCGCGCATGGCGCGGCGGAAATCGACGTAGTTCTTGGCCTTCATGACGAAGCTGTCGCTGCCGACGGTGACGTTGGAGCGATAATACTCGTCCAGGTCACGCACCTCGTTGATGATCGCCAGGCCGTTGATGGTGACGTTGAAGGCATGCGCCATGCTGCGTGCCGAGGGCAGTAGGATGGCGCTGTCCTCGCGAATCGGCGTCTCGATGCCGTCGCCGGATACGTCCACCACCCGCCGGCTTGACTCAATGTCGTTGTATTGGATCTGCCGTATCGCATCCGCAACTGCCGAGCCAATGCCCGTGCCACCTTCGACGCGACGCGGAAACCGCTCGACCAGGTCGGCGAACGCCGCGCCCGAAGCGGCATCGCTGATGATGGTCCAGTCCGTGGTGTCCTTCTGGCGCGAGGCGTCGGCCCACACCAGCAGCATCACCGCCACTTTGCGGCGCGCACCAGCTTGGATCGCATCGATCACCACCTTATCGCGGAACGCAGCAGCAATACCGGTCAGCTGCAGCCGCCACTCATCGGGATCAACGCTGCCCGAGGCGTCCGCCGCAATCACCAGCTCCAGGTCGACGGATTCCGTTTCGGCCGCCTTGGCGTCGTCGGCAAAGATCGCTGTAGCCGCCAGCAGTGCCGCAATTCGAAGCATTGTGCGCATGACGATGAGTGTGCATGCAGACATCGAAACTGGCAATGGCCGCGCTCAGCCGATCAGCTCAATTAGATCACGGACTGGACGTGCCGCCGTGGTTGTCGTCATTTCCTTCATGCCGACAGCGTGCAGCTCGGGGTCAAAGGCGGCGCAGCCATCCTCCACCACCACGACCTTGAAATCGCGCATCAGGGCATCGCGGCAGGTGGCGGCAACGCTGACATGCGTGGCAACGCCGGCGATCAGCAGCGTATCGACGCGGGCCTGCCAGAGCACCCATTCCAACCGTGACATGTAGAAAGCCGAATAGGCGACCTTTTCGACTTCGAGATCAGCCTTGCCGAGTTCGTCGACCAGCTTGTGCCCCCAACTACCGGCCCGGAAGTCAGTGCCTGACAGAAACGGCCGCAGACGCTTCAAATTTTCCGAAACGAAAGGCTGGCCGTCATGGCCGGTGACAATTGTGAAATGGGTTGAAACCACCCAACCCTTACGTCGGCGCAGGGCGCTGGCCAATGGCTTCAGACGTCCACCGAGTGCCGTGGCGGCGTTGGAGCGAATGCCGTTGCGGGCATAGACACCGTCGGGATGCACAGTGTCGTTCTGCAGATCGACCACCAGCAGCGCCGTGCGCGTCGGGTCGAGCTTGATCGGAGCCGGATTGTTGGTCACGCTGGCGGATACTCTATGCTGTCACGTTGCCGACACATGACCACGAGCCGGTGCTGGTGCAAGCATTGAATGCCGGACCTCGTGTTCTGGGACCGAAACGTGGTCTGCAATTCCGTTGTCTGCGAGCGGTAAGGACGATTTGGCGCATCGGCATCTCGGAAAAGCAGCGCAAGTCGACGCCCAATGACGCCGGGGGCCGGCCGTGAAACCGCGTATCATCGGTTCATCCTTGAACACCAGCGCAGTAACCAGTCCTGCAGCTGGCGCTGCTGGTGGCGCGAAGTTTGCACTAATGTTGCGAGACCATTTGACTCTTGGTCTAGGGCATATTGTATGCGCGATCGCAAAAAAGGCTGGTTTGGTAACCTGGTTTTACTTGCCGGCACTTTGGCCGTCACTTTAGCTGTACTGGAATTCATCGTCTTCAGCTTTATCCTGGTGCCAAGCGATGTGTTGCGCAACGTCACCATTGATGGCGTCGTGCGCTAT
>JANNSA010000368.1:0-1740 GCA_031402115.1 Hyphomicrobiaceae bacterium
ACAGCCTGACAGAACCAGCGATCCAACTGGTGCCGATGCTTGCCTTCATGGGGGCTTGGGGGACGCGACATACCCCCGCATCGCGAGAACTATCTGTGCGCGCAAAGTTGCTTGACGATGGTGGCCCGTCGACATGGTCCATCTTCATGGACGAGCTTCGACATATTCATCTTGGCGCGACGAAGCCCGAGCGGTCAATCATTTTGGAGCTTACGGCGGCATATGAGGCCGCGACGGCGGAATGACCGTTTCGGCCTCGATGACAGTGTCTTGGCACAATTGGATAATGCCGGCTTTCGTCCGCTGGGTCGGCGCGATAGCCTTTTGCTCGGACAATCCGGTGACCCGTCTGGGGTTCCCCGTCGGTGCAAGTCGTGCAGCGGCCGAACGACTGTTGCGATCGTTGACCCCGATTGAGACGGTCGATCTCAATGATCTCTATGTTCCGAGTGCCGATTGCGACGAGGCCTGCAAGGCACGCCAGCTGATCGGGTTCGAACAGCCGCTGACGACCTGCGCGATCACAACCGATGTCGGCATCATTGACACCGCCGTCGATGCAACGGATCCCCGCCTCAGCGGACAGGAGATCATCGCCAAGGCCTTCCGCAACGACGACAAGCAGCCGTCGAGCAGCGACCACGGTACCGTTGTCACGGCGGTGATCGCCAGCAACTTCAGTGGCGCGCCGCGCGGCTCGAGGTTCTATGTGGCCGACTCGTACTTTGCCACCAGTCAGGGTGATCGAACCGACGTCTGCAGTCTGATCGAGGCCTTCAAAGACGACTTGCGGTGCGTTACGTAGTGTCGGCATCGGTCGGGCCCTCTGCATCAGTGCCAGGTGCTTGTTGCAAAGCCACTTTCACTGATTTGCCCGGCCGATGCGACTGATTTGGGTGAGATATCCGGGCTAGTCGGCAGCCGCCGTTCGTTGCGGCAAATGCTAACTGCCGCTATGCGGGCATTGCGCACAGACGAAGTTTCGCATTACTATTTGCTGCGAGGTGATCACAATGAAACTTGGTTTTCAGAGAGATTTCGATCCAAAACCGACCTTGCAAGGTTTCGGGCTAAAACTTGAGCCCATCCAAGAGCATGATCGTGACGCGCTGGCGGTGGCGGCGAGCGATCCCCTGATTTGGGCCGGTCACCCTGCGAGCAATAGGCATCAACGGGCCGTCTTCGATCTGTACTTCGATATGCTGCTCTCGTCGAGTTCGGCGTTGATCATACGGGACAGCGACGGTCATGTTATCGGTTGTACCGCTTACTACACAGACACCAATGCGCCTTCACGCTTGTCCATCGGATTTACATTTCTGGTCCGCGCGCACTGGGGTGGGTCGACAAATCGTACTGTAAAACGCCTGACACTTGGCCATCTTTTCGCTGTGAAAAGCGAAGCGTGGTTCCATATAGCGCCGTCCAATTACCGCTCGCAAACGGCCACGATTAGGCTTGGCGCGGTGTTTACGCACGAAGACGACATTGATCTCGGAAGCGGCAGCTCGCGTTGGAAGTGCTATTGCCTTTCACGCGAAAGCTGGGTCGTGAACGAACAACAATGGGAAGCAAGACCCTGATTGCTCCTATCACGACGTGAGGAAAGGAAGACTAGTGTTCTGAGTCTGACGCTTGGTTCCCGGTTTTCTCGGATTTGATCTGATCAAGCTTGTTCTTTGCACGGCTTTCGCTCACGAGTATTGTTGCTGCTGACTTTTTCCAGACGAATGGCTTGGG
>JANNSA010000369.1:0-2559 GCA_031402115.1 Hyphomicrobiaceae bacterium
TCAGCAATCCGCAATACATCTGCGTCATTTTCTTGCCCGACAAGGCTTCACCACGCTCAAGCGCGTCGTGGGTGGCTAATTCAAACTCAGCAAACATGGTCTGACGGAAGAACCCTCCGCGCAATCGCTCTAACGCTTCGCTTAGATAAAACAGCCGTTCGTCTTTCGACGTGGATGTTTTCAGCATGTGGTCAGTTAGAAAAACCTCATTGGTCATGGAGGCCAGCTCAGCCAGAAACAGCGAGTAGCCCGCCGTTTCAAATGGCTGGTTCTTTTGCGCCAGCATGGTGTGGATGCCGTGGCCCCACTCATGCGCAAAGGTGGACATGGTGGCGTAGTTGTCCTGGTGATTCAGGAACACGAAGGGCACGAGGCCATACACGCGAGTCTGGTAGGCACCTGATGACTTACCTTCAGCCGGATAGGTGTGCATGGAGCGCACGCTTAGAGCCTCTTTGAGTAGACCCTGATACTCGTCACCCAGTGGCTTCATGGCGGCCAGCGTTAGGTCAATGGCCTGGTCAGCAGGGTAGCTGCGGCCGATATTGATTAGTTCAGGGTAGACATCGTAGTAATGGAGGTCGGGCAGCTTAAGCAGCCTCTGGCGCAACTTCAGATAGCGGTGCAAAGTGGGCAGCGCGGCATTGGCTTCGGACACAAGGGTGCGGTACACCGACGCGGGAATTTCATTGACAGACAGGCTGGCGGCAACAGCGGATGGATGTTTTCGCAAGCGCGCATTCACGACACCAGCTTCAACCCGCGCGGCCAGCGTGGATCCGTAGGTATTCTCGTACTGCCCCATCGCCTTGAAGAAAACGTCAAAGGCCTGCTTGCGCACGGCGCGGTCCGGGTGCTCGCGCAACTTCTGGTAGCCCGTTTCATTTACTTTGGCAGGTTTGCCGTCGACGGTAATGGTCGGCCACACAGTGTCTGCCGTTGCCAGCAAAGTTCGCGTATTGGATGGTGCGCCAATCACGGGCGAGAACGCGGCCAGGGCGCCTTCTGCTTCGGCCCCCAAAGTATGCTTTGCCAAGCGCAAGGTGTCGCGCAGACGCACCGCATGGTTCTTCAAACCGGGTTCGGCCCGAATAAATCCCTCCACCTTCTCCGCGCCCAGAGACTGGATTTCAGGGTTCATCCAGGCCACCGCTGAGCCATATTGCCCTCCCAACGCGCGCATCAGACCGGTGCGTTCCTGATTTCTGGCATCGCGGTTGTCTGTGCTTTGTTGTGTATTGGCATACACGAACAGACGCTGCAGGCGTTGCGACATGGCTGACATCCGGTCCAGCGCAGCGCGCATACCGGCGGCCGTTCCCAACGTGCCCTTCAGACTGGCAAGCGACGGCACTTCGGCCAATACAGCTTGGCGCTCGGCATCCCATGCGGCGTCAGTGAGGTAAAGGCGTGTGAGGTCCCAAATAAAGCGGGGGTCGGTGAGCGACAGGGCGGGCGCCTTGGTTGTAGTATCCGTGGCCGGAATTGCCTGCGCTTGTGCGCCCGTGGAAAAAAACTGCAGCAACACGGCGCAAACAAACGCAGCACTTGGGCGCATTGGAAAGAGATGGGATATAGCCGTGGGATTCATGGTCTTCGGTTTCAAAGCGGAGCTCCATTCAATGTACGGCAAAAAGGCGCGACAGATCCCGTCCATCATGGCGGGGTACCCGGAACTTAACGCAAATAGTCGGCGCAATTCGGTTTAACCCGGCCAAAAAAATCCAATCCAGTACACCCCGGTACAGCCAAGGTGGGCTGCGACGCTATCGCTGATTTAGTTGAGTCGGGCATTTCATTGTCTAGCAGGGGCTTGAACAATATACAGGTAAAGCACTCAGAAAGCAGCCAACATACGCAGGCGTCAAGCGGTTGTCGCGTCAGACCAACCACCAGCAATGCTGGGGACTTTGCTTAAAGAGAATGAAATGCTCGGCGAGAACACAATCGAAATGTAACAGCGACAGGCGGCTTGTGGCCGTACTGCGACGGTCAGAATTGCCGCAAGTCGCAGCCATCACGAATGTCGCGCTACTCAACATCAAGTCAATCCCGTAATCCGGATAGCCCGTCTTCTCGTCACATCACGTTTCACCGCGTCCCGCATTTTGCCGAAACCCGCTCAATACTTTCCAAGGGCGGGGCGGGAGGTTTGCACGACCGATATGTGCGCTTCCCAGCACCGGGAGGGCGTGCGAATCTCCTGTCCCGCCCTCGCGTTCGCAGCCTGGATATCCGTTCGCCCAATCAGCGAACAAGAGGCAGATTCGCCCCACTTCCGGTATCCCGGTGGCCGGACCAGCGAAATACGTGCGTCGTGTTTCCTTTCGATCTCTACCAGCGGCTTACGCCGTCTACGCTGCGGACGGTGGCAAGCGCAAATGGTGCAGCGACGGCGAGCGTGTCGCCTTCCTGTTCGATCTCTACTTGCGGCTGACCACGCTACAAGCGGCTAAAGGCGAATCGGGCTGATCGTTCCCGCCAGCGTCACTGAGAACATCGCCGGTCGTTTCGCTGCGCCTGCCTTGCGCAGGATTCTCAGGTAAAGTTCGACCACGA
>JANNSA010000370.1:0-3033 GCA_031402115.1 Hyphomicrobiaceae bacterium
CGGTCGTCGCCAATGCCGATCGCCGTGCCCCCCAGCACATGGCGTTCCGGCCCGCGTGGCCCTATCCTGGATTCGATGCTGCCGCCGATGACGCCAAGGAACAGCTTTGTGCTGTCGTGGCGGAGCGCCGTACTGGCAGCGACGGCCGCCGGCGCCATGAACGCTGCCCGAGGCATGGCCTGATCTTCGAGCGAAAGCGCTTCGCCCCGCCGCATCGCGACGCCGCGCGGGATGCCGTCGAAAACATCGGAAGTCGCCATGCCGTGCTGCCTTTCCGGGGCTGAACGCGAGCCGATGATTGCCGCTGGCTCACTTGGTTGCGTTTCATCCCCATGATGCCTGCCGCCGTGGCGGAGGGCGAACCGACAGCTTTGCTCAAGTGCCGAAATCCTTGCGCATCGTCAGCGCCGAAGGATCTGCGAAATGCCGATATCCGGATCGGCTTGATTGCGCCGACCTGTCTCAAACCTCCTTGGTGATCAATCATCGAGGCATCAGACCAATTCCAGCCTTGGCCCTGGGCTTATCGCGGACACCGCCCGACCGCTCGCCTTCGGCTCCCTGTGTCAAGCAAGCCCAAACAGCAGACCGCCACTCTGGCCTGAAGGCCAGGGCGGACTAGCCGTTCGTTTTGCTTGGAACACTCGGGCTGGCGCCGCGATCTGTGCAGCCCATGGGCCGGAATGGTCTGGCCCCGATAACAACCAAGGAGTCCAATATGAAACAGACAACCGAAGCCAAGAACCGTCCACTTTATCGCATCAGTTTCGCGCGCAAAACCGGCACCGACGAAAAGGGCAACGACATTCTCGGCTCGACCCGCGAAATTGGCAGCGCCTGGCCCCGCCGCGACGGCAAGGGTTGCATCCTGCGCTTCGACCACATTCCGATCGAGCTGACCAATCATCAGGGTGTACTGTTCATGTACCCTGTTGAAGCTGACGCCGGGAATGGCAACTGATGTTGCCCGCTGTTCTCTCCCTCGCGCAAGCGTCGCGCCCGGCCGCAAGGCCTGGCGCACGCCCCGCCGAGAAGGACCGGTCCTCGGTCAATGCATGGGGCCGCGCCGACTTCGAGTTTTACCCGACTCCGCCCGAAGCAACGCGTGCGCTGCTTTCGGTGGAAACCTTCAACGGCAACATCTGGGAACCGGCTTGCGGGCAAGGCCACATCTCGAAGGTGCTGGAGGCCGCCGGCTATGACGTCGTGTCGACCGACCTTGTCGACCACGGCTATGCCGCTGCCCGCACGGGACTCGACTTCACCGAATGCGTGTTCCCGCGTGCCAAACACATCGTGACCAATCCACCGTATGGTTACGGTTTGGCGGATGCGTTCGTCAGCAAGGCTCTGGCCATGGCTGCGATCACCGGCGGAAACGTCGCGATGCTTCTCAACATCGCCTCGCTCTGCCACCGCAGCCGCCATGAGTTCTGGACAACGCACAAGCCGGCCCGGGTTTACGCCCTCGACGATTGTGTGTGCGAAGGATCTGCGAAACGCCGATATCCGGATCGGCTTGATCGCGCCGACCTGTCTCAAACCTCCTTGTGATCAATCACCGAGGCATCAGACCAATTCCAGCCTTGGCTCTGGGCTCATCGCGGACACCGCCCGACCGCTCGCCTTGGGCTCCCTGTGCTGGTGTAAGCGCAGGCCGGGGGATGCTGTGTGCGCTTTCGCAATTTAACAAGAACGACAGGGTTTCCACTTCACCCAACAAGACGCAGATGTTGTCATCGAGTGCAGCAGCCGCGATGCGCGGGTTTCCAATATCAACAATAAATCCAAGCGTATGCTCTTTGGACGTCTCAAGAGCAATCGCAACCCGCTCCAACTCAGCCGTGGGTAATATAACTGACGACAGATCGAGTCGTCGATCGAATGCTAGTTTCAAGTAACACTTTCCAAGGCGACGAAAGCTGTTCATTGGTGCAAAAAAATCTCGGAAATCAAAATAGTCATAACGCTGAATCTGCCAAGCACCAAGTGCTGCGGTCATTTTGAGCTTACTCTTCAAGTTGTAGACAGTGCTCAGCGCTCCTGAATCTGAGTATACCCTATAGGCGTACGCTTCGCGAGGGTACGGAAGTGCAGTCTGTGAAGCTTTGACTCGCGAATCTTCAATCGGCAACAACAATTCTACCTGGTAATATCCACGAATAGTACCGTTTAACGGCTCAATCGATGCCAAGCGGGCACCAAATTCATATTGTATGGGATCGGGAAGTGCTGCAACCATATAGTCCATAAAACTAGTAAACACGGTTAACTGCTCCGCAGCGATGAATCGACTGCTTCTGTGGCTATCTTTCTCCATATCGAAAACAAACAAATCAGCCCGACATGTCCCTCCTTCTGGAAGCGGGCAAACCTCACTGGAGTTCAGCATATCGAGGTCGACTTGACCGGCAAGTAATGCCTTTGCAAAAGCGGCGCGCCGGTCGTCGCTCGGCTCGCTCATGATATTTGCCCAGGCGACAGCTCGCGGCTTGACAAGCTGCCCCCGGTAATTCGGCTTATTAAGTTCCGCCCACCGTTCCTTTTCTCTTTCGGCCACTAGGCTGGCAAATGCGATCAAATCGGAACTGCTAAGCGTCGCTCGGAGGTCACGAAATTTAAGCAAAGTAAGAACGAAATCAGCCGCGTCGCGGTTGATGATCTGCTTTTCTAGAGGCGCGATCTGCATACTTGAAATACGTTTTTTATTGAACACACGATCGGTCGATCCGGCAACATCGGATCCAATCCGTAGGTCTCGAATACGCTCTCTCGCTTGGATAGTCCTCTGCACATTAGGGTACTGGCTCAGAAACGAATCGTAAGCTGAAATTGTGTCGAGAGCGGTAGCTGCCGACCAAGCAAGCTCCATTCGTTTGTCGGCCTCTTCTAAGGACACCTTCAACGATAAGTGAATCGCGATCTGTGGGCGTGCGACGGATCGACTCGGGGGATTCTCGCGCGGCGCGAACAGTCGTACGCATCTGGCATGATCGACCGGGATGGGATCAGATTGCGCTGGGAGACGTTGGG
>JANNSA010000371.1:0-15512 GCA_031402115.1 Hyphomicrobiaceae bacterium
GAATTGCGCGCGTGCATGGTGTATTCAGCCGGGATCTTGCCAACCAGCTCCATCAGCATGGCGCGATCAATGTGCACGCGACTACCCTTGACCGTGGCGCCAGCCTGTTTCCAGGTGGCAACGGCCTGATCATCGCGGAACTCGCAGCCGACTTCTTCGAGGATCAGCAGGGATTCGAGGTGGATCAGTTCAATTGCTTCGTTCGGCACCACCTCGTAAACGGGCACCTGCCGCACCAAAGTGGGAAATGACGGCACCGGCCGCGAGCGCACCTCGCGCCGGCCCGTACGGCCGCCGCTGCGCTTGGCGTGGCCCGAAGCGATCGGTCCGGTCTCCAGGGCGCTTTTGATGTCAACCATGGTGTCAGCCTCGCAGGTAAAGCGGATGGCGAAAGCTAGCAGGTGCTGCATCGTCATTGGGCCTGAAAACGACAAGCTCGAGCCCGGTTTGGCCTGAGAACACGGGGAACGCCGAAGCTTGTGTTGGAAACTGATCGTTTCGTGATCGATCCAATCACACTGCCGCACCATATCCAGTGTCAAGAGATGCTAACACTCTGGCCAAACGTAAGGATCACGCCAATGCAACTGAGTCGCCGCGACTTGTTCCGCAACGCCCGCTCCCTGGCTTATGCGGGTGCCGCCGCCGCGCTGCTGCGCCCCGCGCTAGCCGCCGAAACCTTCGAGATCATGAAGTCCAAGGAGGAGTGGAAGAAGCTGCTCAGCCCTGAGCAGTTCGCTGTCCTGCGCGACCACAGCACCGAGCGCCCTTTCACCAGTCCATTGGACAAAGAGAATCGTGCCGGCAAGTTCGCCTGCGCCGCCTGTGAACTGCCGCTCTATGACGCGAGCAGCAAGTATGACAGTGGCACTGGCTGGCCGAGCTTCTTTGATCATTTGCCAAACGCCGTCGGCACGTCGGATGACAGTTCCCTGCTGTTCACGCGCATTGAAGTGCATTGCCGGCGTTGCGGCGGCCATCTGGGCCACGTCTTTGAAGACGGACCCAAGCCAACCGGCAAACGCTATTGCATGAACGGCGTCGCCATGAAGTTTATCCCCGCCGACGGATCAGGAGCCTGAGCATGAGCATGCGAACTTTACTGGCAGCACTGGCTGGCGTCATCGCGCTCGGGATGTCGGCAACCTTGGCGCAGGCAGAAGGGCCAACCGCCAAAGCGATCCTGGCTGGCGGCTGCTTCTGGTGCCTTGAGCATGATTTCCGCAAGTTGCCCGGCGTCGTCAGCGCCGTGTCGGGCTATTCAGGCGGCGACCGGCCCAATCCCACCTATCAAAACTACAATGACGAATCGCCGGGCGCCCCTGTGCCGCATGTCGAAGTCGTGGAAGTAACCTACGACCTCAGCAAGCTGAGCTACGATAAGGTGTTGGACTACTTTTACCGCCATATCGACCCGACAGATGGCGGCGGCCAGTTCTGTGATCGCGGGCCAGCTTATGCGCCTGTCATCTACACAGCAAACGCCGCCGAGAAATCGGCTGCGGATACCAAGACAGCACTGGTCGCACAGCAATTGAAAATGAAGATTGACGTGGCCGTCCGCGACGCCAAGATCTTTTGGCCAGCTGAAGACTATCACCAGGACTACGCCAATAAAAACCCGCTGAAGTACAAGTACTACCGCTTCAGCTGTGGCCGCGATCGGCGCGTCTCGGAAGTCTGGGACGGCGTCACGAACTAATACCGGCTCCCACGGCGGGACAGGGCACCTGCCCTATCCCGCCTACTGGTCTTCTGCGGGATCAAGTGAAAGCAGAGCCGTATTGCCGCCGGCTGCGGTGATGTCGGTGGTGCGGACACGCTCGGTGGCGAAGCGCGGCAAGTAGTGCGGACCGCCGGCTTTCGGACCAGTGCCACTCAGGCCCTCGCCGCCGAACGGCTGGACGCCGACGACGGCGCCGATCTGATTGCGATTGACGTACATGTTACCAACGTGGACCCGCTCGGCGACGTAGTCGGGAAATGACTCAATGCGGCTGTGCAGGCCGAGCGTCAGGCCATAGCCGGTGGCGTTGATCGTGGCGCAGACCTTGTCGAGGTGGCTGCGGCTGTAGCGCACGACGTGCAGGATAGGCCCAAACACCTCACGTTCCAGCACGCTGATCGCCTCGATCTCATAGATCGCCGGCGTCACATAGGTGCCGTTGCGGCACTCGGCCGGCAGCGGCAGATCGAGCACCGTCTTGGCGGTTTTACGCATCCGGTTCTTGTGGACGTTGAGCAGGGTCTCGGCGACCTCATCGATCACCGGGCCGATGTCCGTGGAAAAGTCCATCGGGTCGCCAATGCGCAATTGTTCGGTGGCGCCAGCGAGCATCGCCAGCGTGTGGCTGGCAATGTCGTCCTGCAGGAACAGCACGCGAAGGGCCGAGCAGCGTTGCCCAGCGCTGTCGAAGGCTGACAGCACGGCGTCACGCACAACCTGCTCCGGCAACGCCGACGAATCGACGATCATGGCGTTGATGCCGCCCGTCTCAGCGATGAACGGCACCATCGGGCCGCCGCGCTTGACAAGGGAACCCATGATCGCGGTGGCGGTGTCGTTGGAGCCGGTGAAGGCCACGCCGGAAGCGCGCCGGTCGCTGGTCAGCAGCCCGCCGACAGCGCCAGCGCCCGTCAGCAGATGCAGCACTTCCACGGGCACGCCGGCTTCATGCAGCAGGGTGACGCCAATGGAGGCCGTCAGCGGCGTCTGCTCGGCCGGTTTGGCCAGCACGGCATTGCCAGCGGCCAGCGCGCCCGCAATTTGCCCAGTGAAGATGGCGATCGGAAAGTTCCACGGCGAGATGCAGGCGAAGGTGCCGCGGCCGTGCATCGTCAAAGTGTTGCGCTCGCCCGTGGCGCCGTGCAGCGCTATTGGCTGATCGAAGTGCCGCCGTGCCTCGCTGGCGTAGTAGCGCAGAAAGTCCACGGCCTCGCGCAGGTCGGCCAAGGCATTGCCGATGGTCTTGCCACCCTCGCGCACCATCACCGCCAGCAGCCGGGCGCGGTTGGCCTCGTACAGATCAGCGGCCTTGTCGAGGATGGCGGCACGCGCCCGCCCACCGCTCCGGTCCCAGGCCCGCTGCGCCGCGCTGGCTGCTGAAAAAGCCTCGTTGACGTCCGCTGCCGTCGCCTCGCGCACGGTGCCAATAGCCACGCGCCGGTCATGCGGCGACAACACTGCCGGAGCGGCGGCGTCGAGCCGGACTTCACCAGCCACAATCGGGCCGACGGCGATCGGTTGGGCAAGCGCGGCGCGCATCTCACGTTGCAGTGACTCGCGTGACGGCGTTTCCCACAAGAGTAGGCCAGCGCTGTTCTGGCGTTCCGGCGCGAAGATGGCGGCCGGCAATGGCACGCCCGGATGCGATTTGCGCGCTGTCTTGTCGGATTTCTCAACCGGGTCTTGAATTATCTCGGCGACCGGCAGTTCTTCATCAGCCAAGCGGTTGACGAACGAGGTGTTGGCGCCATTCTCGAGCAGGCGGCGGACCAGATAAGCAAGCAGGTCCTCGTGCTCACCAACGGGCGCGTAGATGCGGCATGGCCGGTCGAGCTTGCCCTTGCCGACGACTTCGGCATAGAGCGCTTCGCCCATGCCGTGCAGCCGCTGGAACTCGTAAGGCGTGCTGCCTGCGAAGGTGTGGATGGCGGCGAGCGTATGCGCATTGTGCGTGGCGAACTGCGGATAGAAGGCGTCAGGTTCCGACAGCATGAAGCGCGCACACGCCAGATATGACACATCTGTGTTGGCCTTGCGCGTGAACACCGGATAGCCGTCCAACCCACGCTCCTGCGCGATCTTGACCTCTGTGTCCCAATAGGCGCCCTTAACGAGGCGGACCGGCAAGCGATGTCCGGTTGATTTTGCAAGCTGCTTCAACCAGCGCAAGGTTGGATAGGCGCGCTTGGAGTAGGCCTGCACGGCCAACCCTAAACCGTGCCAGCCATTGAGGCTGGGCGCCGCCCGCACGGCAGCGAGCACGTCAAGTGTCAAATCAAGGCGCTCGGCTTCTTCGGCATCAATGGTCAGCGACAATCCGCGCGCCTTGGCCAGTTCGCTGAGCGCCGTCAGCTGCGGCACCAATTCGATATGCACACGGCCGGCCTGTGAGGGCTCGAAGCGCGGATGGATGGCGGATAGTTTGACGCTGAGGCCTGGCCTGGCCATCAACACGTCCATACCGGAGCCCTTGAGTGGTCCAACCACCGCTCCAACCGTTTCCAGAGCACTGACGTAACGCTCGTAATAACGCGCCGCATCAACGCTGGTGCGCGCCGCCTCGCCGAGCATGTCGTACGAGTAGCGGTAGCCTTTGCCTTCAAGCTCACGAGCGCGCTTGAGCGCTTCCTTGATGTTGCGGCCGAGCACGAACTGGTCGCCCATGATGCGCATCGCTTGCCGCATCGCCTGACGGATGATCGGCTCACCACTGCGTGCCACCTGCCGCTTGATCAACCCCGACGGCCCCGCCCCGATAGCGTCCTTGAGGCCAATCACATGGCCCGTCAGCATCAGGCCCCAGGTCGAAGCATTGACGAACAGCGAACCGGATTGGCCCAGATGCCGGGCCCAGTCGCCGCTTGGGATCTTGTCGTCGATCAGCGCGTCGGCGGTGGCTTTGTCGGGAATCCGCAGCAGTGCCTCGGCAAGGCACATCAGGATCACGCCTTCCTCGGTCGTCAGCCCATACTCGACGAGGAACGCGTCGATGCCGCCGTGCTGGCCACGCCCGGCCCGCACCGCGTGCACCAGTCGCCGCGCCAGTTCTTCTGTCCGCCGCTTGTCGTCCGGCGTCGACGCCGCGCGCGCGATCAGGTCATCCAGCACCTTGGCTTCGTCCGCCAGATAGGCCGCTGCGATCGCATCGCGCGACAGTAGACTAGCGTGGGCGTAATCCTGAGGCATCAGCGGTAATCACCTGATAGAATGCGGGAACCTGACCGCCGCCACGCCGATGCGTGCAGCGGCTACCGGACTAAGGCCTGGATCGCTACGGATTCAGCAGGAGATCATCTTAAGCGCGGCGCCAGAATATGCAATTCACCGCGTTGCGGGACGTGCCGCAACAGGCGCACAGACGTCGCTGGGCGTCAGCGAACTTAGCCGCGTCCAAGCGGCGTCACCGGGACCGATTGCGTGACCTTCAGGGACGCGCGCAGCATGTCGCGGCGGTCCATGGCGGGCGGCAGCAGGCGGATCACCGACAGCGTTGGTACGTCGTAGCCGAGGAAGCCGCTGCCCGCGCCGGTCTGCAGAGTTGGGCCAGGTGGCACCACCATTACACCGGCATCGAAGCGGCCATCGGCGCGTTCGAACAACAGGCGGGCCGCAGTTTCGCAGGCACCGACTACGACATGATCGTAGATCTCATCGAGCGCGTCGAACACTAGGCCCATTTGCCGGTCGGCGGCCTCGCCTGACGGCAACGCTGCGGGATTACCGGCGGCGATAACATGCACCGTGCTCTTGGGGTCCGGCTGGATCACATCCTCGAACATGGCGCTGTGTCCAGCCAGTTCGCGGAAGCCTGGCGACTTGTTGAGCTTCAGGCGGTCACTGGGTCCGACGCCGTCCGTGTCCCATTCGACCAGCACCACTTTTTTGCCGTTGGCGGCAAGAAAGCGGCTGAGCTCAATAGCTTGTTGCGACACGTCGATGCCGTCACCCTGGCCGGTCAGTAAGGTGCGATAGCCAGGCCCATTGGCGGATTGGCGCAGGATGAACTGTGACAGCTCTGACAGCGAACGCACCGGAAAGGCGCCGTCGATGGCAACCGGTTCGTATGCCACCGGTCGATCTGCCAAAACGGGTGCGAGTTGCGGCGCTGCCGTCGTGACCGGACGATTGAACTGGTTTGATGCCCGCTCACCGCCATTGTGGTGACTAGGGCGCGCGCCGGCTGCCGCAGCCGCATACTCAGCACCTTCGCGTTGTGCGACCCGGCGCAATCCGCCAGAGCGCGCCGCGACCACGAGCTCCCGGGTGATCACCAGCGCCAAGCCAGCCAGGAACGTGCCAAGCACCGCCAGCAGCGAGAACTGCGTCTTCTTCGGGAAGACCGGCACGCTTGACGCCGTCGCACTCGAATTGAGCACGGCCTTGGCGGGCACCGATAGCGAGTCGCGCCGAGTGCTCGCGTCATTCAACCGGTCAAGCATGGTCTGGTAGGTTTCGCGCTTTGACTGCGCTTCGCGCTCCAGAACGCCCAGCCGGGCTTGGGCATCGCTCGATGATGCCTGCTGTTTGCTCAGCGTGTCGATATTCTTGACGATCGCGGCCATGCGCGCGCGTGCCACTTCCGCCTCATTGTCGAGGCTGCGCGCAACCTTGCGCCCCTCTTCCTGGATCCGCGTCTTGATGATCGACAGTTCGCCGCCCAACTGGCGCATGCGCGGATGCGCCGGCAGCAGCGTCGCTGACAGTTCGGCAATGTCGCGCTCGATGCGGATGCGCTGCTGGAACAGTTGCTGCATGTTGGCGGCGCGCAGCACTTCGGGCGCTGCCTCGATGGCACCCTCCGCCAGCATCAAGCGCACCAGCTTGGCGCGCGCCGTGGCTTCGCCAACCACCGTTTCGACTTGCACGCGCTGCGTGTTCAGTTCCGACAATTGCTGCTGCGCGAACGTCACATTGTTCTGGCCACTGAGCAGCCCGGCACTGGCACGGAAGCGCTCCAGATCGGCTTGCGCTAGCTCGGCCGATTTGCGGACTTCGTCGATCTTGCCGCTGAGCGACTCCGTTGCATCGACGGCATCGCGCAGTCCCGCTGCCCGGCTGCGCTCCAGATAGGCGGTCGCCACAGCGTTGGCGATGTCGGCGGCGAACTTCGGATCGCGTGACGTGAAGTCAATGGAGATCAGCCGCGTCTTGGCCAACTGATAAACACGCAGGCGGTCGTCAAGATTGAACAGGATGCGCTCGTCCTGCGACATCCGGCTCTGATCGCCAAAGCCGAAGATGCCGAGCATGCCGCGCGGCTCCAGCACGGTGTTAATTTCAGCATTCTTTTCAAGCTGCTTGTCGCGCGCGATTTTCAGCAGGGCATCCTGGGCGCGCACGATCTCGACCTGGCTGGCAACTTCAACGTCATCGATCTTGTTTTCAACAGGCCGCGCCTCGGCCCCGCGCGCCCGTGCGTAAGATGAGTCCTGAGCTTCGATAATGACGCTGGCTTGCGACGTAAACTGCGGCCGCATCGACGCTAAGATTGCATAAGTCAGGCCGCCCGCCAGCAGCGATGACAACAGCAATCGCCAGCGATTGCGCATGATCGCCGCCCACAGCGAGGCGAGATCGATGTCATCAGGAGAGGCTTGCATAACGCTCACGAATGAAGTTCCAGTTCAGGACTGTTGCGGTACGATACAACGCCAACTGCGTAACCAAACCCTTAATTGTGCCAATACGTTGCCGCCGCTCACGGATCGTTAACATCTCACCGCCATCCTGCCACCAAGTTCGCGATGGTGCTTCGGTATCCATCCAGTATTCGTGGTGGAGTTGTGATCATGGTGTTGCGTGCAGCGGGACGGGATCGCCGTCCAATCGTGCGTTTCCCGATGCGTCGCCTGCCGGAATGGTGGGTGAAGCGGTCGATTGTGCTGGTGGTGCTGGCGATCTTTGTGCCGATGTCGGCGGCACTCAGCGGTTGCGCCAAGCAGCCAGCGCCGGAGGCGATGCACTCTGCGGTTGTCGCGCCTAGCCAAGCAACGGTGCCACATGCTGAGCCGAACGCCGTCAAAGATGCCAGTCCGCCTGCTGAAGAGCCGGCGCTGCCTGGCGATCCGATAACGAATGCGCCGCCCATGCCGGTGGCTTTGCTCAAAACTAAAAAAACCGGTGCGATCGCATCGGCAACACGAGCACTGCCGGCCACAGGTGTTGGATTCCGCGGCTCGATCGACGCTGGCTCAGACCGGCTGCATACCGGCAATCTCGGATCCAATCAGGCTTTCCTTACCGGCAATTCTTCACTCTTCACGAGCAGCGATCCGGTGTGGGCACCTGTGCCGACCGTCTACACCGATGACCACTTGCCCCCTGACACGATCGCCGTGATCGAGGAAGCGGACCCCTATCTGCTGGATGCCGGTGATCGCGTGCGCGTGTTCGTCTACGGCCAACCGAATCTATCGCGCACGTATCCGATCGATGTGGCGGGTTCCATCGCCATCCCACTGATCGGCGCCGTCAAGGCGCGTGGTTCGACAGTGCGCGAGCTGAAGCTGCGGATTGTCCGCGCGCTGGGCGTCAAGTATGTCCGCAATCCGGAGGTGTCCGTCGAAGTGGCACAATACCGGCCCTTCTTTATCCTGGGCGAAGTTCGCAATGCTGGTCAGTTCGCCTGGGTCAACGGCATGACCATCCAGACAGCGGTGGCGATTGCTGGTGGCTATTCGCCGCGCGCCACCCAGCGTTCCGTCCGCGTCCAGCGCCGGGTCGATGGCGTACTCAGCGAAATCGACGTGCCAACCAGCTTCGCCGTCAAGCCCGGCGACACGATCTATGTCCAGGAACGCTTCTTCTGAGCTTAAGGAGGCCGTCTTGGATCGCCCACTCCGCATCCTGCATTGTATGCGCGCGCCGGTTGGCGGGCTGTTCCGGCATGTGCGCGATCTGGCGCGCGGCCAGGCAGAGCGTGGGCACGCGGTTGGCATCTTGTGCGACTCGCGCACCGGCGGCGCTTCGGCCGACGCGGCATTCGCGGATTTGGCGGGTGCCGCCACACTTGGTATCCGGCGCATTGACATGGGACGGCAGATTGGCCTGGCCGACTATGCCGGCTACCGCGAGGCGGTGGCGCTCGGCAGTCAGCATAGCGTCGACATCGTGCACGGGCACGGCGGCAAAGGCGGTGCCTATGCGCGGCTGGCGGCGCGCAGCTTGAAGCAGCAAGGCCGCAAACTCGCGGCATTCTATACGCCGCATGGTGGCAGCCTGCACTACCAGCCCGGCACCCCAGCCGGCTTCCTCTATCTCGGCCTGGAGAAGCTGCTGGCGCCGATTACCGATGGGTTGATCTTCGAGAGCGCCTATTCCGCACGCATCTATGCCGAAAAGGTCGGCACCCGCGCGGCCATGCGCGTCGTGCCCAACGGGCTTGGTCCGGAGGAATTCTCCGCGCACCAACCACACCCTGATGCCGTCGACTTCCTATTCGTCGGTGAACTGCGCGTGCTGAAGGGCGTCGATCTGTTGATTGGCGCCCTAGCAGACATCGCCAAGGCGCGGCCGGTGACGGCGCTGATCGTTGGCGATGGCCCGGACCGGGCGCGTTTTGAGGCACAGGTCGCGGCGTTTGGATTGACGAAGGCCGTGACGTTCGCGGGGCTCCTGCCAGCGCGTCAGGCGTTCCCTCGGGCCCGTGCCATTATCGTCCCGTCGCGGGCGGAATCATTTCCCTACATCGTGCTTGAGGCCGCCGCTGCGTGCTTGCCCTTAGTAGCGACCGATGTCGGTGGCATTCCAGAAATTGTGGACGGTACGGATATACAATTGGTTAAGCCGGATGATCAGCCGGCGTTGGTCCAATCCATGCTTAACGTCCTCAGTGATTTACCAGCCGCTCAAGCCCGCGCGCACAACTTGCAAACGGCCGTCCATAGGCGTTTCACAGTCGCCGCGATGACGGACGCGGTAATTAACTTTTATGGCGATCGTTTGGTGTGTTAACCATAACAGATCATTTAGAATAACGCGCTTGGCATAAGCTCCCTGGCACGTTTCATGCTGGTCCTCCGACAAGACGAAAAAATCGTCAATATTCGGGGTTGGCAGAATCCAAATGAGTGTTCAAGTTTCGTACGAGCCCGTAGTGGCTCCGCCGTTGGCTGACTTTCGCTCCGGCTATCGCTCGGGCGTGATCTCGCCCGAGGTGGTGTCGGGATTACTGCGCCCGCTGGAGATCCTGGTGATCGCGCTGGCGGGCATTCTGATCTTCAAGGGCTATGTCAGCGTTGGCGGCTATGAGCCGACGCTGCAATATGTCATCGCCACGGTCGGCACGGCGACCGCCGCGTCAATCGCCTTCCAGGCGCTCGGCCTCTATCGCATTCCGGTGCTGCGTGCCGTCTGGCGCCAGTTGGCGCTGTTGCTGCTCGGCTGGGCGCTGGTGTTCGGACTGTTTGTGACCGCCACCTTCCTATTCAAGATGGGCACGGAGTTCTCGCGCGTCTGGCTGGTCAGCTGGTTCGTCGCGGGCGGCGCCGCTGTAATCGTGCTCCGGGCTGGCACAGCTGCCGTCGTCCGCCACTGGATCCGCGATGGCCGGCTGGTGCGGCGCGCCGCCATCGTTGGCGGTGGCCCGGCGGCCGAGGCGCTGATTCGTTCGCTGGAAGCCCAGGTCGACAGCGATGTGCGCATCTGCGGTATCTTTGATGATCGCTCCGACGCCCGCGTTGGCCGCCTGACGCTTGGCTATCCCAAGCTCGGAAATCTCGATAGTCTGGTGCAGTATTCGCGGCAGACGCGCATCGACATGGTCATTCTGGCCGTGCCCCTGACAGCAGAAAACCGGCTGCTGCAGATGATTGCCAAGTTACTGGTCATGCCAGTCGACATCCGGCTCGCCGCCAGCACCACCAAGCTGCGCTTCAGCCGCCATGCCTACAGCTACATCGGCAACGTGCCACTGATCGACATTGCCGAGCGGCCGATCGCCAGCTGGTCAACTGTGCAGAAGTGGTTCTTTGACAAGATCATTGGCACGCTGGCCCTGATCGCGCTGACCCCGGTGATGATCGCCACCGCGATCGCCATCCGCTGGGATAGCAAGGGACCGATCCTGTTCAAGCAGAAGCGCTACGGCCTGAACAATCAGCTTGTGGAAGTCTACAAGTTCCGCTCGATGTACGCGGACCAGTCCGATGCCAATGCCTCAAAACTGGTGACCAAAGGCGATGCGCGCGTCACCCGCGTTGGCCGGATTATTCGCAAGACCAGCATTGACGAGTTGCCGCAACTGTTCAACGTGCTGAAGGGCGAGCTGTCGCTGGTCGGCCCGCGCCCGCACGCGCTGCAAGCCAAGGCCGAGGACCGCCTGTATCAGGACGTGGTGGACGGTTACTTTGCCCGGCACAAGGTTAAACCAGGCCTTACCGGCTGGGCCCAGATCAATGGCTGGCGCGGCGAAACTGACACGCGCGAGAAGATTGAACGTCGCGTCGAGCACGATCTTTACTACATTGAGAACTGGTCGGTTCTGCTCGACTTGTGGATCGTCTTGCGCACGCCATTTGCCTTGCTTGACAGCAAGAGCGCATACTGATCATTTCGCCGGCTGAAGCCGTCGTTAGAGCGTAAGGGTGTTCATGTCCGCGAGCCACGCACAGTGGGCCAGTGCCGCGTCCTTGCCGATGCCCGGCCGGAGCGCAGTGCACCTGCTGTCGCTTGGCGCGGTCTGGCTGGCCATGGCACTCAGTGCCATCGTGCTGTTCGAGCCAGCGCCCATTGACGCCGTCCTGATGGGTCTGATCGTGCTGTTGCCAGCCGTTGGACTGGCGCGGTTCGACCGCATCACCGGGCTGTACATCGCCACTTGGCTGATCATCTGCGCTGGCGGGTTCTATTCGGCGATCTCAGCGGTCGACCTGCGCCAAGCCAATACCCATATCGGCATCACGCTATATCTGGCGCTGGCGTCGGCTGTGCTGGCGGCGTTCGTGCGCACCAACCCGGCGCGGCATGTGCGCGTCATCGAGAGCGGACTGCTGTTCGCTGGTGCCGTGGCCTCCATCACCGCTTTGATCGGCATCTTCCAATTGCTGCCGGGCGCCGGCATCTTTGTGCTGTACGAGCGCGCGACGGGCACCTTCAAGGACCCGAACGTGATGAGCGCGTTCATGGTCGTGCCGATCATGATCGCCATGCAGCGCGTGGCCGAGCCGGGCGTCAGCCGCCTGGGCTATGCCGCCCTGATGCTGGCGATGATCCTGGCTCTGATTCTCAGCCTATCGCGCGGCGCCTATCTCAGCCTGTTCGTCGCAGTCATCGTGTTTCTTTATCTGCGCTTCATCAGCGCCCGGGCGGTCGCCGATCGCTTGCAACTGATCCTATTTGTTGCTGGTGGCATCGTCGCTGCGGTACTGATCGGCATTGCCGCCTTGAGCTTCGACCGGATTGGCGACCTGATGGCAACGCGGCTCAGCGCGCAAGCTTATGACACCGGCGAACAGGGCCGCTTTGCCGGCCAGGAAATCGCACTGAATGTGATTGCTGAGCATCCGTTCGGCATCGGCCCGATCCAGTTCTCACCGACCTTCCACGGTGAGAACCCGCATCAGGTCTACCTGTCGATGTTCCTGAACTCCGGCTGGATTGGTGGCTTTGTCTTTATCCTGTTGTGCCTGGCGACCTTGTTCTTCGGCCTGCGGCATACGCTTCGGTCGACGCCGGTGCAGAACTCGCTGATCGTCTTCACATCGATCTGGGTGGGGCTGTTGGCCGAAAGCTTCATCATCGACAGCGATCATTGGCGGCATCTGTTCATTGTGCTCGCCATGATCTGGGGCATTGTTGCCAGCGGGCTGTATCAGCGCGGAACCCAAGCTGTGCCAAAGCCGGTGACCCCGTCGCCAAGCCGCCGCCGCGCAAGTCTGGCGGCCACGATGCGGTTGCCGCAACCGGCGCCGGGTTGGCTGACGCCATCGCTCAACGGCGGCGCTACGGCGAGCGCCAGCAGCCAGGCGCCGTTTCGTCAGCGCGTGCGCGCGTCGCTGCGGCCCGGCATCGACAAGGCCGCCTGAGATCATGCGCATCTACCTCCCAACTGCCGTCATGCCGGCGCAGGCCGGGACCCACGCAAGCCGCAATCCGCGCTTCGCTCACGAGGCGGAACGCACGCGCCGAGATGACGGCAGTTGGAACTGGGCGAGCAGACGACCAGGGGCGCGCGTAGTGGGCCGCACCCAAGGGCTTGGTGAAAATCTGGTGAACATATTTTGGGCCACGCTTGCTCGAGCCGTGTTGTTGATCGCCGTCCTACTCTTCGCTGCCTCACCTGCAGCCGCCGCCGAGCGCTGGATTGGCGTGCATCATCTGTTCGACAACCAGCGCATTCCACTGGAACAGCAGCTTGGGCCAGCCGCGCAATATGGTGCGCAAGTCGTGCGGATTGGCATCTCATGGGCCAATCTGCAGCCGACTGAGGCCGAAATCGGCGATGCCGGCGACTACAAGACCTATATCCGCCGCACCGACCAGAACGCCTGGCACCTCGATGAACTCGACAAGACGATCATCTCGGCAATGGCCAATGGCCTGAAGATCGTCATGCTGGTAGCGGAGGCGCCATGTTGGGCGAACACCCGCGGTGCCGACTGCGCTATCGAAAACGCCGAGCATCGCTGGTATCCGCCACGCCGCGACAAGATGCAGGCGTTCGCCATGGCCTTTGCGCATCTGACCCACCGTTATCGCTGGGCCGCCAGCAACGTCGTCGCCTGGGAAGTCTGGAACGAGCCCAACACGACCACTTTCTGGAAGACTGCAAAGCTTCGCCCCGACACCTTCGTGCTGGCGATGCCCGACGACGCCCGGTCCTACACACGCCTGCTCAACACCACCTATGACCTGGTCAAGCGCGTCAATCCCAAGCTAGTGATTCTGGGCGGCTCGCTGGCCGGCGCCGATCGCGCCTATCTTGAGGTGATGTACCGCAATGGCGCCAAGTTCGATGCGCTGGCGGTGCACCCCTACAGCAAGGCGCGGCCCAACACTGGCCGCACCGAATGGCCAGAAACCTGCCGCTCTGACGAGGACCCGTTGCAGCCGCCGTGGTGCTTCATCGCCATTGAAGACATCCGCAAGCTGATGGTCGCCAAAGGTGATGCGGCCAAGGAAATCTGGCTGACCGAGTTTGGCGCTGCCTCACTCGATCCCAATGGCAACAGCGATATGGGCGGCGAGGCTCCGCAAGGCGAGTACATCGCCCGCGCCCTGAAACTGGTGGCGGGCTGGTGCTATGTCCGCGCTGCCCTGGTATTCCGCCTCTACGACCATCCGGCTGCCGGCGACTTTACTGGCTTGTTCCGCGAGGACGGCACCCCTAAACCCGCCGCCGAAGCCTTCCGCACCGCCGCCCAGACCAAGCGCTGGAAAACCTGCGAAGGGAACTAGTTGGCCGTCGCCATGCACAAGTCGCCGGCCCGTTGCGGGCAGCCAAGTCTATACCCGCAACAACGAGCACTTGCCTCAGATCCGCGGTCGGCTCAGGGCTTTCAGGCAGAGTGGTCATGCCGGTCCAAAAAATGATGGGTAGACGGGAATTAGGATTGCGGAACTTACGTGACACTGCCGGCGGAGCGCGCGCGCAACAGCTACCAACATAGTCACGCCGTGGCAAAGTCCAGTCCTGACGCCATTGCTGGCGTGTATGAACCCGCCCAACGGCGTTCCCGATCGGGGCGCCGCCGCCGTCTTAGCCCTAGCCTCGTGCCATGACCTCGCTCATCACCCTGCTGCTGGCGGCTGGCATCTTGCTGCTGGGCAACGGCATGCAGACGACGCTGATTACCGTGCGGGCCAATATGGAGGGCATGTCGCCGACCTTCATTGGCGCCATGGGCACGGTCTATTTCGCTGGCTACATGCTGGGAGCGCTGATGGCGCCTGGGCTGATCGGCCGGGTCGGGCACATCCGCGTGTTCGCAGCATTGGCCGCAATCACCTCGTGCGCGGCGCTGCTGCTGGTGCTGTATGTCAATCCCTATGCTTGGCTCGCTATCCGCCTGGTTATGGGGTTCGGTGCGTCGGCGCTGTTCACCGTGATCGAAAGCTGGCTGAACGGCGTCTCCACCAATGCCAATCGCGGCAAGGTCATGAGCGCCTATGGCATGGTCGACATCGCCACCACGACGGCGGCGCAATTCATGCTGCCGCCCTTGGGGCCGGGTGGCTTCACCTCGTTCGCCGTGATGGCGATGCTGATGGCCTTGTCGCTGGTGCCGATTGCATTGTCGCCGGCAACGCAGCCGGCGCCTGAGGACACTTCTTCGTTTAACATTGGGAAGGTCTGGCGCATCTCGCCGTTGGCGTTCGTCGCTTGCATCGGCATCGGTCTGACGAACAGCGCCTTTCGCACCATTGGTCCGCTCTATGCCAGCGCCATTGGACTCGACCTCAACCAGCTGGCGCTGTTCATGGGCGCGGGCATTGGCGGTGGCGCCGCTTTACAGATACCTTTCGGCTGGCTGTCGGACCATTTCGACCGGCGCAAGGTGCTGATGGTGGCGACGCTCGGCGCGTCGGTGGCGTCGCTCGCCGTTTCGCTGTTGCCGAGCGACAGCCCAAACCTGGTTTATGGCGGCATCTTCCTGTTCGGAGCCTTCTCCGTGCCGCTGTACTCACTGGCGGCTGCCCACGCCGCAGACTTCGCCAAGCCGAGCCAGTACGCCGCGCTGGCCGCCGGACTCCTGTTCACCTACGCGGTCGGCTCGATGATCGGGCCGCTGGTCGCCGCCACCGCTGTAGAAGCCTTCGGGCCGCCGGCGCTGTTCCGCTACATCTG
>JANNSA010000372.1:0-5890 GCA_031402115.1 Hyphomicrobiaceae bacterium
CCCAACGTCTCCCAGCGCAATCTGATCCCATCCCGGTCGATCATGCCAGATGCGTACGACTGTTCGCGCCGCGCGAGAATCCCCCGAGTCGATCCGTCGCACGCCCACAGATCGCGATTCACTTATCGTTGAAGGTGTCCTAAGCGAGTTTCCGCCATAGGATTGCGTGCTTAAGGTCTGACCCACTGCGCCTTGATCATGTATGTACGTCGCCATGATCAGCGAGGATAAACGCGGTGGAGATCGTGACGGGACAGGTCCGGACAAGGACGATGTCCGCGCCGGGCGTAGCTATCACCACGGCAATTTGCGCGAAGCGCTCGTCGCCGCCGCCTTGCAGCTGATCCGCGATAAGGGTCCGGCCGGGTTCACTTTTGCCGAGGCGGCACGTGTGGCGGGTGTTTCCAGTGCCGCACCGTACCGGCACTACCGCGATCGCGACGCCCTGATGGCCGATGTCGCGCGGCGCGGATTTGAGCTGTTTCGTGTCCAGCTTGCCGCCGCCTGGGCCGACGGTAGGCCAGAGCCGCGCGCCGCCTTCAACCGCGTCGGCGCCGCCTACTTGCAGTTCGCACGGACCGAACCCGCCTTCCTCGGCGCGATGTTTGAATCCGGACTGCCGGTCGGCACCGATCCTGAACTCAGAGCCGCCAGCGAGCGCGCGTTCCTGGTGCTCCGTCAGGCTTGCGAGGCGGTGATTGCCGCTTTGCCAGCTGGACGCCGGCCGCCAGCGCAGATGATGGCGTTGCATTTCTGGTCCCTGGCGCACGGCATGGCCGTGCTATTCGCGCGTGGCGACGCTGCCCGCCGCTCGCTGCCGATGACCCCGGAAGACCTGCTGGAAGCCGCGACGCTGATCTACCTCGATGGCCTTGCCTGAGGGTTGGATCGGTCAACGGCGAAACACCTCTGCCGATCAGAGGGTTGTTTACCTTTGCATGACACTGTCACGGCGGCCGTATTGCTTGCTGGAAGCCCCGCATGTCCGTTGTCGCCGCATCCTCCCCGAAACCGCGCATCCTGATTATCGTCGAGAACCTGACGGTGCCACTCGACCGGCGCGTCTGGACCGAGGCGATGGCACTGCGTGATGCCGGCTACACCGTGTCCGTTATCTGCCCGGTCGGTGGGCGCTATCGCACAAGCTATGAGTGTCTCGACGGCATCCACATTTTCCGTCATCCGCTGCCCTTGGAAGCCGAAGGCGCACTCGGCTACATGGTCGAATACAGTTCCGCGCTGTTCTGGGAGTTCGTGCTGTCGGTGCGCGTGGCGCTGACTATCGGCTTTGACGCGATCCAGGCCTGCAACCCGCCCGACACCATATTCCTGATCGCTGGTTTCTATAAGTATCTGTTCGGCAAGCCGTTCGTGTTCGACCATCACGACATCAATCCGGAGCTTTATGAGGCCAAGTTCGGCAAGCGCGGCTTCTTCCACGACCTGCTGACGGTGCTTGAGCGCTGGACATTCAAGACAGCAGATGTGTCGATCGCTACCAATGCCACTTTCGCCCAGATCGCCCAGACGCGCGGCGGCATGGCGCCCGATCGTGTGTTCGTGGTGCGCAGTGTGCCGGACCTGAAGAAGTTTCAGCGCACCCTGCCCAATCCGGAACTCAAACGCGGCCGCAAGACACTGATCGGCTATGTCGGCATCATGGGCGCGCAAGATGGCGTCGATCTGCTAATCGAGGCGATGGACAATCTGGTGCACATTCAAGGTCGCGATGATCTGGCTTGCGCGATTGTCGGCTCCGGCACCGAACTGGAAAAGCTCAAAGTACTGGCTGCCACGCGCGGACTTGAGCAGCACATAACATTTACCGGGTTCCTGACGGGCCAGCCGCTATTGTCAGCCCTGTCAACTTTTGATGTCGGCGTCATTCCGGACCCGAAAAACGTCTACAACGACAAGATCTCCATGAACAAAGTGTTCGAGTACATGGCGCTTGGCATCCCGTTCGTGCAGTTTGATCTTGACGAGGGCCGCCGCGCCGCCGGGGACGCGGCACTCTATGCCCGTGACAACAACCCGATCGATCTGGCAGCCAAAATCGCGATCCTGGCGGACCACGCCGATGTCCGCGAGCGGTTGCGCGAAGCGGCCAAGCTGGGCGTTGCTGACGCTCAGTCCTGGGACCGCGAGAAGGCCAATCTGCTTGCTGCCTGGGACTTGGCCTTTGCTGGACAACGGGGCAACCGCGTCATCAACCCCAGCCGCCGGCCGGCCTGACAACAGCTGCTTCATGCGCACGATTTGCGGAACGGCGCGTAAGCACTGAGGGCCGCCGCTTCAGCCTCCACATGCGGGCGCTCGCGGTCGAGGTAATCGGCAATGGCATCGCGGAAGCGGTCGTCGGCGATCCAGTGGGCGCTGTAGGTGTGGGATGGCAGGTAGCCGCGCACCAGCTTGTGTTCGCCGCCAGCGCCCGCCTCGACGCGCTTCAGGCCACGGGCGATGGCGAAGTCGATGGCCTGATAATAGCACAGCTCAAAGTGCAGGAACGGGTGTTGCTCGATGCATCCCCAATATCGGCCATAAAGCGCCTCGCCGCCGATGATGTTCAGCGCGCCAGCGATGTGGCGGCCGTCACGCTTGGCGAGCACCAGCAGGCAGCGCTCCGGCATGGCGGCGCCGAGCAGGCTGAAGAAGCGGCGGTTGAGATAGGGCGAGCCCCATTTGCGGTTGCCGGTGTCGATGTAGAACTCGAAGAATACGTCCCAGTGCGCCTCGGTCAGGTCCTTGCCCGTGACCCATTCAACCGTGATGCCGGCCGCGCCCAGCGCATCGCGCCGCTCACGCTTCAGGGCCTTGCGCTTGCGCGAAGCCAGCGTCGCCAGGAACTCATCAAAGCCGGCGAAACCCTGATTGGTCCAATGGTATTGTGTGCCTAGTCGCTGCAACAGGCCGGCGGCGCCGAGACGTTCGAACTCTGCTTCGGTCGGAAAGGTTATGTGCAGCGATGAGGCCTTGAGGCGCCGGGTCACTTCGACGGCTCCAGCCAGCAGACGCTCTGCGTTGGCGTCGGCATCTGGCCCGTTGCCGGTCAGCAATCGCCGGCCGGGTACGGGCGTCACGGGAACGGCGGACAGCAGCTTTGGATAATACCGGCGGCCAGCACGCTGATAAGCGTCGGCCCAGCCGTGATCGAAGACAAATTCGCCATAGCTGTGTGACTTGGCATAAAGCGGCATGGCGCCAATCAGGGTGTTGGCGTTATCGCGCAGCAGCAGATGCTGCGGCAGCCAGCCTGTTTCAGCGGCTATGGAACCGGACTCTTCCAGCGCCTTGAGGAAGGCATGCGAAACGAACGGATCGAAGCACGCCGGATCCGGATTGGCCAGCCGGTCCCAGTCGGCCGGCGCAATTTCCGCCATCCCCTCAGCAACCGAAATGCTCACCACAATGGCCTTCTTCGTCACGGCTCGAAGCCCTCGAAGATCATCGCATCGCAGACCGCTGCGCAGCGCGCGCGCTGCTCGGGCGTGCGCACGGTCCAGGCCAGCAATGGCTTGCCGGACGCGCGGAATGCCAAGGGTGCAGGCTCCGGGTTTGCTCCTGACAGCGCATTGATGTCGTAGGCGACGAAGGCCAGATCGATGGTTTCCTGGAACCGCAGCTGCTGCATCGCAAGCCGCTCAGCCACGCTGACATGGGGCATCCAGCCATCATCCCAACGATAGGAAATGAACCCGTGCGGCAACGATGGCGCTAGCAATTTCAAACGGGCGAGTGATACGGGATCAAATGACATGACGGCAACGGGTCCCTGATAGGCAAGCAGCTGTTCAGCAATTCCAGCCTCGTAAACGCCAGGTTCGCCAAACAGTGTCTTAACCTCAATGAACAAGGGGACACGGCCCGCCACAAGGCCCAGCAGTTCCGTCAGGGTCATGATACGGTCGTTGCACGCCCGATAGATCAGACTCTGCAGGTCGGCGGGCGTCCGCGCGATCACATCGCCGCTGGACTGCATCAACCGGTCAAGCGTCTCGTCGTGGAAGACCATCGCGGTGGCATCGGCCGCCGCTTGCAGATCGACTTCAATGGCATAGCCCTTGGCGATTGCCGCCAATACAGCCGATGGTGTGTTCTCCAGGATGCCGGCGCTGGACTGGTGCAAACCGCGATGCGCCACTGGCGACAACGGCCATGGGATGGTTGAGCCGTTGGGCTCACGCGTGCTCATACGGCAAACTGCGCTTCAATCTCCACCGGCGCATCCAGCGGCAGCACCGTGACACCGACTGCGGCGCGCACATGCCGGCCACGTTCGCCAAACAGCGCCACTATCAGATCGGACGCGCCATTAGCGACCTTGGGCTGCTGCGTGAAGTCCGGCGTTGAGGCGACGTAAACGCGCAAGGCGACGACTCGGCGGATATCATTCAGACTACCCACGGCGGCCCTGGCTTGCGCTAGAATGTTGATCGCGCATTGCCGTGCCGCCGCGACGCCTTCGTCCAGCGATACCTCGGCACCAAGCTTGCCGGTGATGGCGAGGCCGGCTGACGTCAGCGGCAATTGTCCGGAGATGTAGAGCTGATCATCAACGATCAGCGCTGGCACGTAATTGGCGACGGCAGCCGGTGGTGTCGGCAACAGGATGCCCAGATTGCGCAAGCGATCTTCGATGGTCTCGGCCATGCTCTGCTCTCCCTCTCACCAATGACCTCTGGGGTCACAACATCACGGCGTGCCCGACGTCGGCACCTGCTCGCCCTGCACAGTGGCCGGTGCTGTTACGACTTCCGCTGGTGGCAAGGCAAGCCGTTCGAACAATGCCAGTGTCGGCACGCCGGTATCGACCATACCGAGGCTCAACTGCAGCACGCGGATCGCCGCGCGTGTCTGTTCGCCGAGCACGCCATCTGGGGTGCCAACGTAGAGCTGCTGTTCCACCATGTGCGCCTGCAGCCGGCGCACATCCGCGAGTTCCGCCATTGGCTTGGCGGTCCGGTAGTCCTCCAGACGCTCAGCGAACTCCGCCGCGCTGACGGCCGTGTTGGCGATCTTGACCGGGGCGAAGCTCTTGACGACGCGCCCACCGCGCAGCAGCAACTTGGATTGCAGATAAGTGCCAACGTTGATGCCAACGACATAGGGACCGCCAACAGCATCGAGCAGCAGCGGCGAGCCGGATGATCCCTCGCCGGTATCGCATCGGTGCAGGATCAGGGTGTCAGGTGCCGAGAACTCCTTGCGGATCAGCGGTGCGTCGAGGCTTTCATATTCCGAGCGAATCTCGCAGCCACGATCGATCGCGAGCCGCCAATTGGCTAAGTCTTCGTGGAACGCAACCTGATAGATGCGCCCGGCCTGTGCCTCGCCAAGTAGCCGATCAGCCGAGAGTGCCTTGACTGGCAGCGTACCCCGATTGCAGGCCGGTTGCGCCAGTCTAACGATGGCCCAGTCATCCGTGGCGTCGATTGGCGGTTTCAACCGCAGCTTTGTGGTTCCCGCCATGATGTTGCCAAGACCGCTGCTGCTTGCTGCACCGGCGATGCGAACGCGCTCACCGCCGTTCATGCCGCGCGTCGAGAACCAGATGTCAGCGGGCTTTTGGGCTCCTGAACCGGTGTTGCGATGGAACACGCAATGGGCGGCGGTCGCAACCAGATCCTCGGCGACACAAAAAGCGGTGCAAACCGTGCGCGAGCGTTCGTCGACGATCAGACCAATACGTTCGCCAAGGCCCTGCATCGCAGCCGGCAGCTCCTGCCGTTGATCGATACCAAATTTGGCAACAGGGATGGCTAGCGTCGCCTGCAGCGTACCGGCCAACCGGAGCGGGGCAATGCCCACTGCTCCGGCTTGCGTGCGGAGTGAACCAGACAAGCAGGCCATTAAGACTGCAATTGCTGCACAAATGCTGGGCCGCCAGATC
>JANNSA010000373.1:0-8323 GCA_031402115.1 Hyphomicrobiaceae bacterium
GTGCTGCGCGCGTGCTCGGCTGGCTGGAAGAATATCTGCAGACAGAGTGGACCGATCTGGAAGTGCATCTCACTTCCGTAACTGAACAGTGGGCGGTGGCGGCGGTGTCTGGACCAAAGGCCGCCGAGCTGGTCAGTCAGATCGTCGATGGTATTGACTTTGCCGAAGCGGCGTTCCCGTTCATGGCGGTGCGCGATGGCGATGTTGAGGGCGTGCCGGTGCGGGTTTTCCGCATTTCTTTCACGGGTGAGGCGAGCTACGAGATCAATATTGCCTCCAGCTACGGCTTGTGGCTGTGGCGGCGCATCATGGAACGCGGCCAACCCCTTGGCATCACCGCCTATGGCACCGAGGCGATGCATTTGCTGCGCGCCGAGAAGGGCTTTGTCATTGTCGGCCAGGATACCGATGGCACCATCACGCCGCTCGATCTGCGCATGCCGGCGATGGTCAAGAAGGACGCTGACTTCATTGGCAAGCGCTCGCTGTTCCGCTCTGACACGGCCAGCGCCGGCCGCAAGCAATTGGTCGGCCTGCTGACCGCCGATCCGGCGCTGGTGCTGATGGAAGGCGCGCATCTGATCGCCACGCCAACGGAAGCGGCGGTCAAGCCGATGCCGATGCTTGGCCACGTTACATCGAGTTACTTCAGCCCCAATCTCGGGCGCTCCATTGCCCTGGCGCTGGTCAAGGGCGGCGGCGACCGGATGGGGCAGACGCTCTATGTCTCGCGCAAGGGGCTGGCGCCCGTGGCCGTTACCGTTGTGGAAACGGACTTCCTGGCAGCTAGGCCGGCGGCCAGCGGTGCGGGAGCAGCAGCATGACAACAACCCCAGACCTGCGGCGGCAATCGCCCTTGGCGCATCGCGCCGCGCAGTTAACTGATGATGGCGTGGTAGCGCTGTCCGAACGCGCTTTCGAGGGCAAGTTGATCTTGCGCGGCGACGTCGCACGCATGGCAGCGACCGCAAGTGTGTTAGGCGGACCGCTCCCCGCCTTAGCTGGGGGCACGCTGACCAGCGCGCGCGCGACCGTGCAATGGCTTGGTCCTGATGAATGGCTTGTCATTACCGTGCCCGGCGCCGAGCCGGCACTGGCGCACGAACTGGCGACCGCACTCAGCGGCCAACATCATCAGCTGGTAACCGTGACAGACAACTACACCACCATCGCGCTCTCGGGCGCACGCACCCGCGACATCCTGATGAAGATCGCGACGGTTGATTGCCACCCGCGCGCGTTCAAGAACGGTCAGGGCGTCACGAGCAATTTTGGCCGCGTCATCGCCATTGTTCGTCAAGTCCGTGACGACGCCGAAGCGGGCGGTCCAGCCTTTGACCTGATCGTCCGCACCTCAATGGCCGACTATCTCTGGTGCCTGCTGTGCGAAGCCGGCCACGAATGGGGCCTGATCGAACTCGATCCGCGCGGCATGGTGAAACAGCACCTGCCACATTTTGAGCGGGCGTAGGGTGCGAAAGGCCTTTGGCCGTATCGCACCAACTCACCGCGGAGCGAAGTTCTGAGCTTGGGTTCCGCAACTGCCGCTGCGTGAAACTCTGCGTAAAGACGGTGCGATACGGCCAAGGGGCCTTTCGCACCCTACGGCGCAACAGTTGTTCTGCGCCAGCGATGCCCTATTCAACTTTTAGCAACCAATGCACGCTATCGATGGTCTTGTGCAAACGATGCGCGATGCCCGGCGATGGGTGATCCCGCTCTCGTGTGTTCTTTCCAAGGGTCAGACTGAGGCGGTCATTTTTGACCGCCTTCTTTTTTGCCCAATGCATCGGCTTTCCGCCCGGCACTGGTGGTCATTGCTGACCGTGATTGCACCTTACGCCACAACCTGAGATTGCAGTACTGGGTGATGACCTGGGATGCCGTTCAGGATCTGGTAACCGCGTTCAGGCGATCGAAGCCAGCAGCGAGATCGCGTTTCAGATCATCAAGGTCTTCGAGGCCGATATGCAATCTGAGGCCATAGCCGGGTTCGGTCCATGGCGTCGCGGTGCGGTAGGCCTTTGGCTCAAACGGCACGATCAGGCTCTCGAAGCCGCCCCAGGAATAGCCCATGCCAAACAGCGTCAGCCCATCGAGCATGGCCGCCAGCGCGTCGCGCGGCACCGGCTTGAGCAGCACGCCGAATAGTCCCGACGCGCCCTTGAAATCGCGCTTCCATAGGTGGTGGGTTGGAAAGCCGGGCAGCGCCGGGTGCATGACGCGCGCGATCTCGGGCCGCTGCTGCAGCCACTCGGCCATTGCCAATGCAGACTGGTGGTGATGGGCGAGGCGCACGCCCATGGTGCGCAGGCCGCGTGTGCCAAGATAGATTTCCTCACTGCCAGCGCAAGTACCCATGGCAAACTGAGTGTCGCGCAACCGGTCGGCGGCGCGCGCGTTGGCGGTGACAGCGCCGAGCATGGCATCGGCGTGGCCGACCACGTACTTGGTGGCGGCCTGGATCGAGATGTCAGCGCCGAGCGTCAGCGGCTGGCAATATAGCGGTGACGCCCAGGTGTTGTCGGCCAGCAGCCAGCAATTGGCGGCGCGCGCGACTCGGGCGACGGCCGGGATATCCATCACTTCAAAAGTCTGCGAGCCGGGGGATTCGACGTAGATGACACGCGTATTCGGCCGGAGCATGCTGGCCAAATCCGCCTCAGCGAGCCCTGGGTCGAAGTAAGTGACTTCGACACCCATGCGCTTCAGCACGCCGTCGCAGAAGTGGCGGGCTGGCCGGTAGACCGTATCGGCCACCAGCATATGCTCGCCAGCGGCGGCAACGGATAGGATGGCAGTGGTCACTGCCGCCAACCCCGATGGCTGCAGCATGGTCCGCGCACCGGCCTCCAAATGGCACAGCGCCTCCTCAAGGCCAGCCATGCTTGGCGAACCTTTGCGACCATAGGTGTAAGTTTGCTTTTGGCTCTCGATCGTCGCCAGATCGGGATAAAGGATCGTTGAGCCGCGATAGACCGGCGTGTTGACGAAGCCGTGCTGCGCCCATGGATCGCGGCCGCCATGCACCAACCAGGTATCGACATGCGCGTCGGCATGCGGATCAGCTTTCTTGGTCATCGCTCGGCTCATCCTGGCTGGTTTCGAAAGTATCCGGTTGGGCCGCTGGTCGCGCCAGCCCCGAGCCGTGCGTCAACCGGATCACGCCGCGCATGGCTTCGGGCGCGATCGGCTTGTTGTGCCGCAGGATCGTGACTTGACCTGCACGCGAGAGCCCGGCGGCGACGCTACGGATGTGCGTCATATGCTGCTGCCATGCCTCGCCGCTTGCCGCAAGCGCCCGCGCCACTTCGGATGGGCAAATGGATTTGCCGGCCGCACGTTCGGCGACCAGCCGCAGGATGGTTTCCGAGACGGTCGCGTCGGTTAGCCGGTGCGTGCGGCTCATCGCTCGCCTCCCACCACTTTGAGCGCTGGCTTGGCCGCATCGGCCAGCGCCGCAGACGCCGCGTCTTCCTCGAACAATTGCTGCAACTCCTCAATGGAAGATCGCGCTCGGGCACGCAGCTTGTCGGTGTCACTGGCCAGTTTGTAATCCTCGATCAGCCGCTTCTCATCGAACGTCTTGAACAATTGCACCGAGCGCTTCACCTCCGTCTCGCGATAGCCGAGGCCGCGCAACACTTCGCGCGTCAGGTCGAGTGCCGATTCGTAGGTCTCGCGCCGGATCACTTCGACGCCGAGGTCAAGCAGGGCATAGGCGTGTTGCCGGTTGCGGGCGCGGGCGTAGATCTTCAGCTCAGGGAAATGCGTGCGCACGACTTGCGCCGTCTTGGTGGCGGCGTCCATGTCGTCAATGGCGATGACAAAGGCGCGCGCCTCGCCGGCCTGTGCGGCCCGCAGAATGTCCAGCCGGGAGGCGTCACCATAGTAAATGCGGCTGCCGAACTGGCGAACAAAGTCGACCTGTTCGGAACTGATCTCGAGTGCCGTGAACGGAATCCGCTTGGCCCTGAGAATGCGCGCGACGATCTGGCCGAAGCGCCCAAAGCCTGCGACGATCACGTGGCCCTGTTCAGCCGGCGGTGTTTCATAGAGCGGGGCAATCACGGGCTGGCGCGCCTGCCACAGATCATCGAGGAACAGCAACAGCGACGTGCCCATCATCGACAAGGTGACGACGACTGTCAGCAGGTCCGACAAGGGTTTGCCGATCAGGCCGCCAAGCACGGCGGTGCCAAACAGCACGAAAGCAAACTCGCCGCCTTGCGAGCAGGCCAAAGCCATGCGCCGGGCACCGCGATTATTGAGCCTGTAGGCGCGGCCGATGACATAGAGCGCAAGCGACTTGATTGCCAGCAGGCCAGCTACCAGGCCAAGCACGAGGAAGGGCTGCGTGCGCATCAGTTCGACGTTCAGCGACATGCCGATTGCCGTGAAGAACAGGCCGAGCAGCAGCCCTTCAAACGGCTCAATGTCGGCTTCCACCGCGTGCCGGTATTCGCTATCCGCCAACAACGCACCGGCGATGAAAGCGCCAAGCGCGGCCGACAGACCGGCCGCCTCCATGGCCAGCGCGACGGCGATGACCGTCAGCAAGGCTGTCGCCGTCATTGCCTCGCGCAAACCTGTCGCCGCGACCAGCTTGTAAACGCGGCCAAGCACCAGCCGGCCGCCAATGATCACCGCGCCGAGGATCGCGAATGCTTTCAGCGTGCCGATGACGTCGAGACTGAAGGCCCCGGTGGCGCCTGGCCCTTGCGTACCGGCAAGCATCGGCACCAGCGCCAGGATCGGGATCGCGGCCAAGTCCTGGAACAGCAGCACGGAGAAGGCGAGACGGCCATGTTTGGCGGTCAGTTCCTTACGCTCGCCGAGTACCTGCACGGTGAACGCGGTGGATGACAACGCCAGCGCCAGGCCGACGAAAATCGCTTGCTGCCATGCCAGCCCGAGGAAACCGGCGGCGATCGCAATCAACGCGCCCGTCAGCACAACCTGGGCGGCGCCATAACCGAACACCGCGTGCCGCATCGCCCACAGCCGGCGCGGCTGTAACTCCAACCCGATTACGAACAGCAGCAGCACGACGCCAAGCTCGGCAAAGCCAAGCACTGTCTGCGCCGGATAGATCGGCAGAATTTGGCCGAGCCCATAGGGCCCGATCAGCATGCCAGCGAACAGATAGCCGAGTACCGAGCCAATCTGCAGCCGCTTGGCAATCGGTGCTGCAACGGCAGCCGCCAACAGGAAAATCGCCGCTTGGACCAGGAAGTCGTGCATGAAGTGATTGGCCGCAAAATCAAAGGTTAGGGCGGCGGTAGCAGCCCGCGCGCCAAGCAGCGCTTGGCTTAGCATCGGAGTTTCGTCCCTGACCAGCCCTTCAAGAGCCGCGCCTGACCATTGAGCGAGGCAGCCAGCCGGTGCGTTGCGCTCACGGGTCTGGCGCTGTTTCGTTGACAATTGTGGTCGGTGCGTTACGCCCTGGCTGCATGAGCCTTGCGACATCAAACTCCCATGCCGTCTCACTGCCCAACCACATCACCTGGGCGCGGATTGCGGCGGTGCCGGCGATTGCGGCCTGCATGCTGCTGTGGACCGGACCGGCCGCGGGCTGGACAGCCTTTGCCATTTTCACACTTGCCGCCATCAGCGACTATTTTGATGGCTGGCTGGCGCGGTTGTGGAATCAGCAATCCGAGCTTGGCCGCATGCTCGACCCGATCGCCGACAAACTGCTGGTCGGCATTGTCCTGTTACTCCTGGTTGCCGAGGGCGGCATTGGCGGTTGGTCGCTATGGGCGGCCATCATTATCCTGGCGCGCGAAATCCTGGTGTCGGGGTTGCGCGAGTTTCTCGCGGGCCTTGATGTCAAAGTGCTGGTCACCTGGTTGGCCAAGTGGAAGACGGCGCTACAACTTGTTGCGCTTGGCGCCCTGCTGGCGGCGCGCGTCGCGGAGGTGCATCTGCCGGGATTGACGGATATGGGCGTCGGACTGCTCTGGGCATCGGCACTGCTGACGGGCTACACGGGTTACGCTTATCTGCGGGCAGCACTCGGTCATGCCGGTGGGCAAGCACCTCGGCCAAGGGTTTGAACATGGTGACGTTGCGCTATTTCGCCTGGCTACGCGAACGCGTTGGCCACGGTGAGGAAATCGTGGAATTGCCGCCGCAGGTGGCGACGGTCGCCGACTTGATCGTCTGGTTGCGGCAGCGTGGGCCAGACTACGCCGACGCCTTTGCGCGGGGCGAGCTGGTGCGTGCAGCGCTCGACAAGCGCCACGTCAAGCCGGACACATTGATTGGTTCGGCCCGCGAGATCGCTTTGTTCCCGCCGGTCACGGGGGGCTGATCGGAAATGGCTGTCCGCGTCCAGTCCGAGCCGTTTGATGCCGGCATCGAGTGCGCCGCGCTGACGGTGGGACGTATCGATTTGGGCGCAGTGGTGACGTTCACGGGCACGGTTCGCGATGCCGCGAAGCCTGGCGACGGCACAGCCAAGCTAGTCGCCATGACTCTGGAACACTATCCAGGCATGACCGAAGCCGAGCTGGAGCAGGTGGAAGCCCAAGCCCTGGCGCGCTGGCCGATCGGCGCCAGCCTGATCATCCATCGCCACGGCCGCCTGCTGCCTGGCGATCCGATCGTGCTGGTCATTACGGCATCGGCGCACCGCGATGCGGCGTTCGACGCTGCCCGATTCCTGATGGACTACTTGAAGACCAGCGCGCCGTTTTGGAAGCAGGAGGAGTACGCCGACGGCACCGTAACTTGGGTTGCGGCCAAGACCTCTGACGATGCCGCCGCCGCGCGCTGGGATTAGGCGGGGAGCTACGGCAGCGCTGCGGTCACCATGATTTCAACGGTGTATTCCGGTCCGGCGAGTTTGGCTTCCACGGTGGCGCGGGCCGGCGTGTTGCCCGGTGATACCCAAGCATCCCAGACGCTGTTCATCTCCCCCCAAGTGCCGATATCGGTCAGCCAGATATTCGTGGTGACGAGATTGGCCTTGCTGGTGCCGGCTTCCTTCAGCAGGTCATCGATCTGGCTGAGGATGTCGGCGGTTTGGTCCTTGACGGAGCCGCCAGCGGCCTTGTCGGCGACCACGCCGCACAGATACACCATGCCATTGGCGATCACCGCCCGGCTCATGCGGGCGCCGGCGCCCAGTCGTTTGATGGCCATGCGACTTGATCCTGTTGTTGGTTGAGTAGCTGGCCGGACCATAGGGGCGGTGGCCATGGCTGGTCAACGCGAGGCGCTGGAGTAGGCAATGACTGATCTGTCCGACAAGAAATCCATCGATGACCTGTTGTCGGTCATGGCAGCTCTGCGGACGCCCGTCACGGGCTGCCCCTGGGACCTGGAGCAGAACTTCGCGACGATCGCGCCGTATACGCTGGAAGAAGCCTATGAGGTTGCTGACGCCATCGAGCGTGACGACCGGGCGGACCTCAACGAGGAATTGGGCGATCTGCTGTTGCAGGTCGTCTATCATGCGCGCATGGCCGAGGAGGAGGGCAGCTTTGCCTTCGCCGATGTCGTCGACAGCATCACGCGCAAGATGATCCGCCGTCATCCGCATGTGTTCGGCGACGATCTGGCGCGCTCGGCTGGTGCCGCCAAGGGCTTCTGGGAGCAGATCAAGGCGGCTGAGAAAGCGGCGCGGGCCGGCCGTGGCAAGCCAGTGGGATTGCTGGACGACGTGCCCGTTGGCATGCCCGGCCTGACGCGAGCACTCAAGCTGCAAGCCAAGGCGGCCACGGTTGGCTTTGACTGGCCTGGCATTGCGCCGGTGCTCGACAAGTTGCGGGAGGAACTGGCTGAATTGGAACAGGCTGTCACCCAGGAGACGCCGGCCCGTCAGGCCGAGGAACTCGGCGACCTGCTGTTTGTCGCCGCCAATATTGCGCGGCACCTCGGCATCGATCCGGAAGCGGCTGTGCGCGGCGCCAACGCCAAGTTCACACGCCGCTTCGCACACATCGAGGCCCGGCTTGACGAGCGCGGCCGCAAGCCCTCGGAGTCCAACCTCGCTGAAATGGACGAACTCTGGAACGAAGCCCGAGCCGCTGATAAGTCGGGTGGCTAAGTCTGCCGTCCGTGCAATCTGTTGTATTTCAGGCTGTTAGGGCACTTCGAACAACAATCGCAGCGAATGCCGCGGCAAACGGGGTTGCGAATGCGTAGGGTGCGAAAGGCCTTCTTCAGGCCGTTTCGCACCGAACTTGGCCGTAGCGCCAGCCTCTGGTGCGATACGGCGAAGACGCCTTTCGCACCCTACGCCACGCAGCATGTTCATCGGCAAACTGGGTTGCGACGATGTAGGGTGCGAAAGGCCTTCTTCAGGCCGTATCGC
>JANNSA010000374.1:0-1635 GCA_031402115.1 Hyphomicrobiaceae bacterium
GCGGCTCAAGCAGACCGGCGCGCGGTGGAAAGTGCGGCGCGTCGAGCGCATGGCCGCCTTGTGCGCCGTCCAGGCCAGTGACCAGTGGGACGCCTACTGGACCCGATCTGCTTGAACCACCACATTCCATTACTGCACCCATCGGCTTCCGATTCGCTTCTTTCGCCATAGCCGATCCTCAAAATGACCATTGCGAGAAAATCAATTCCGATACCATAATATACCAATTTTTGTGACAAGGCCAGGGCAATTGGCCGATCTGCTCAACGCGCACATTACCGTCGAACTGGAGGTAGAAGGGCCGTCATCCGCACTCCTGGTTACGGACGCGCCGGGAGCGACTTCGCCCGAATCTTGGGCCGGTTCTTCGTCGCCGTGGCCGCGAGCGCAACCGCCTCCTCGGGTGTCATCACATAGCCGTCCTGCTGGAAACTGGCGACAGCATCGAGCAGGTCGGCCACGTCCGTGTCCCGCCAAAGTTCGCGGGGTTGCATGTGGAGAGCCTCCGCTAACCGGAGAATCGTTTGCTTCTGCGGCCGACACTGGCGATTGAGCATCTGCCCTGGCGATTCAGTCAACCGCATCTGCCGGTGTCCACGCAGCATTTGGTTATACCGCTGGCGAACGGCGCGACGTCAGTCCGCCGGTGTCGGAGAGTCTCGCCGTGAACTACCGGCGGACTCGCGCCGTTCGCCCGCCTTGCCCGTTTACCGGCGGACTGACGTCGCGCCGTTCGCCTTCCGCGTCATAAGTCGTTGCCGCGTAAGCATGGTTCCGAAAATCGATGATGGTTCCAGCGACGGGTGGGGGGAAAGTGGTCGGAATCAAGAACCAAGCGCCGCCCGCCTGCCATTTTGGCCGTCGGCCCACCCGGCCGCTCGCACTGCAATTTCATAAAATGAAGTCCGCATGATAGTTGCGCCGCCACAACCCACGCTCGGCACCGTACTTGCATCCTTCGCTGGGCTGGCGCATCGAACAGGCGATTGCTTCACAAACTCTCGCGGCCCAAGCCGCGCTTTTGAACCCGTAACTGTAAGGAGCATTTCCCCATGGCGGAAGAGAAAATCATCGGCATCGACCTGGGCACCACCAACTCGGTCGTGGCGGTGATGGAAGGCAGCGAGTGCAAGGTGATCGCCAACCAGAGCGACGGCGACCGCATCACGCCCAGCGTCGTCGCCTTCACCGCCAAGGACGAGCGGCTGGTCGGCAAGCCGGCCAAGCGGCAGGCCATCACCAACCCGGCCCGCACGATCTATTCGATCAAGCGCTTCATGGGTCGGCGGCACTCCGAGGTCGAGTCCGAAGAGAAGCTCGTCCCGTACAAGATCGTCGGCGGCAAGGACGACTTGGTGAAGGTCGAGATCGACGGCAAGCCATACACGCCGCCGGAAATCTCGGCGATGATCCTGCGCAAGATGAAGGAGTCGGCCGAGGCGTATCTGGGCCAGACCGTCCGCAAGGCGGTCATCACGGTGCCGGCCTACTTCAACGACGCCCAGCGGCAGGCCACCAAGGACGCCGGGCGCATCGCCGGACTGGACGTCAAGCGCATCATCAACGAGCCAACCGCCGCGGCACTGGCCTTTGGCCTGGACAAGAACGACAAGGCTGACCGCAAGATCGCCGTGT
>JANNSA010000375.1:0-6646 GCA_031402115.1 Hyphomicrobiaceae bacterium
CATCGTTTCCGAGCGCGACATCGTCAGCGCGTTGGCCGAAGCGCAGACGACGGGCCGATCAACGCTCGACAGCACCGCCGAGGCAGTCATGACCAGTCCAGTCATCACCTGCCAGGGGTCAGATACCGTCGACCACATCATGGCGGAAATGACGACGCGGCGCTTCCGGCACTTCCCGGTCGTTGAGGACGGCGCTTTGATTGGCATCATTTCCATTGGCGATCTGGTGAAGATGCGCATCGCCGAGGCCGAAATGGAAACGGCGGCCATGCGCGACTACATCACGGCGCGGTGAACAACGGGCGGTTGTGAAGGTGGCGCGGCGCGGCTAGCATTGCGGCTATTCCCGCCGATGAAAAGCCGAGGCTGCCTTGCACAGTGTTTCAACGATTGTCGAAGCCGTCGGACGGACGCCACTGGTCAAGCTCAAGCGGGCTTCCGAGGCAACCGGCTGCACTATCCTCGGCAAGGCCGAGTTCATGAATCCGGGCCAATCGGTCAAGGACCGGGCGGCGCTGTTCATCATCCGGGATGCCGAGAAGCGCGGTCTGCTGGAGCCCGGCGGCCTGATCATCGAGGGCACGGCCGGCAATACTGGCATCGGCTTGAGCGTTGTCGGCAACGCACTCGGCTACCGCACCGTGATCGTGATCCCCGATACCCAGTCGCAGGAGAAGAAGGACACGCTACGGGCACTTGGCGCACAGCTGATCGAAGTGCCGGCGGTGGCGTATAAGAACCCCAACAATTACGTCAAGTACTCCGGCCGGTTGGCGGCGGCGCTGGCGCGAACTGCGCCGCATGGTGCGATCTGGGCCAACCAGTTCGACAATATCGCTAACCGGCAGGGGCATATCGAGACCACCGCCGAGGAGATCTGGGCTGATACGGGCGGCAAGGTCGATGGCTTTGTGGCGGCGGTCGGCACTGGCGGCACGCTGGCGGGAGTCTCGGAAGGCTTGAAGCGGCACAACGCCAACATCCGCGTCGCGCTTGCCGATCCCGATGGCGCGGCGATCCATTCCTGGTTCAAGACCGGCGAACTCAAGTCGGACGGCTCGTCGATCACCGAGGGCATTGGCCAGGGCCGCATCACTGCCAATCTGGAGGGCATCATGCTCGACGAGTCGTTCCGCATTGGCGATGCCGAGGCGGTGGCGATCGTGTTCCAATTGGTCACCGAGGAAGGCTTGGCGCTTGGCGGCTCGAGCGGCGTCAACATCGCTGGCGCCATCCACCTGGCGCGACAGATGGGACCCGGCCACACCATCGTGACCATCCTGTGCGACCTCGGCAGCCGCTACCAGTCGAAGTTGTACAATCCCGCCTTCTTGCGCGAAAAGGGCTTGGCCGTGCCTGCCTGGATGACCGCTGGCACGGATGACATCCCAAGCGTGTTCGAAAGCGCGTGAAACCAACCTCAGTGGGAACTGACAACGCCATGAGCCCGGCAATCACCGAGGAACTGTTCCGCGAGGATGCCAATTTGCGCGACTGCGCGGCGCGCGTCGTGGCGGTAACCGAGCGTGGCGGCATCGTGCTGGATCGGACGGTGTTCTATCCGCAGGGCGGCGGCCAGCCAGGCGATTGCGGGCAGCTCCTGTTGGCCGATGGGCGGGTGCTGTCGCTCGCCAATACCGTTTATGCCGAGGACAAGATCGGCATCGTACACATGCCGGCCGAAGCCCAGGCGCCGCCAGTGCTTGGCAGCACGGTCACGGCGGTGCTCGATTGGCAGCGGCGCTACCGGCTGATGCGCACGCATACGGGCCTGCACCTGCTGTGTTCGCTGGTGCGCTATCCGGTGACGGGCGGCCAGATTGCCGAAGGTGAAGGCCGGTTGGATTTCGACATTCCCGGCGCGGTGATCGACAAGGACGAGCTGACCGTCAAACTCAACGCGCTGATCGACGGCGATCACAAGGTCAGTCACCGCTGGATCACGGACGCGGAAATGGCCGCGCGCCAGGACCTTGTACGCACCATGTCGGTCAAGCCGCCAACTGGCCGTGGCCGCGTCCGGCTGGTACAGATCGGCGATGTTGACTTGCAACCATGCGGCGGCACGCATGTTGCCGCGACCCGCGAAGTCGGCCGTGCCAGTATCACCAAGATCGAGAAGAAGGGCGCCATCAACCGGCGCATTCGCGTCGTATTCAGTTGAAGCCTGGAGTCGAACGACCATGACTGATCGCGCGCGCTGGCTGGTTGACACGGCTTGGTTGGCTGAGCGGCTGGAGGACCCGGACGTGGTGGTGCTGGACGGCTCCTGGCATTTGCCGCCCGAGCAGCGCGACGGCGCCATGGAGTTCCTCGACGCGCACATTCCCGGCGCCAACTTCTTCAACGTCGACACCATCGCCGACACGTCGAGCGGCTTACCGCACATGTTGCCGCCGCCCGGGCTGTTTGCTGAGCGGGTTGGCGCCATGGGCATCGGCAATGCTACACGGGTGGTCGTCTACGACACCAAGGGATTGTTCAGCGCGCCGCGCGTCTGGTGGACGTTTCGTGCCATGGGCCACGACAATGTCGTGGTGCTTGATGGCGGCCTCCGAAAATGGCGCGCGGAGGGCCGGACACTGGAACAGGGATTTCCAGGCGTCGCCGAGCCGAAGCTATTTGTGCCACGGCCCGTGCTGGAGCTGATCAGTAGCCGGGCCGAAGTCCTGGCCGCGCTTGGCGACGCGCAGTGGCAGATTGTCGATGCCCGGCCGGCTGGCCGCTTCGCCGGCCGTGACCCCGAACCGCGCCCTGGTCTCGCCGCCGGCCACATGCCCGGTGCCCGCAACGTGCCGTTCACCGAACTGATCAACGCCGACGGCACCATCAAGGATCAAACCGGCCTGCAAGCCGCCTTCGCCGCTGCTGGCGTCACCGATGAACGGCCCTTGATCGCCACCTGCGGCAGCGGCATGACGGCGGCCATGCTGGTGTTCGCCCGCGCGCTCACTGGCGACGCTGACGCCCGTGTCTATGACGGCGCCTGGGCCGAATGGGGTCAGGACGCCAACCTGCCGGTGGCGACAGGAACGTAAGGCGGATTGATGCGCCCATGTAGGATGCGAAAGACCTCTGGCCGTATCGCACCATTCACGGGCGGTGCTTGCGAGGATCCGCCGCTCGCCCCCCCGCGATCGCAATGGCTGTTGTTGGTGCGATACGGCCAGAGGCCTTTCGCCTCCTACCGCAGCCTACTTTGGCTTGGTGCGGGCTAGGTCGTCGAGCAGGTCGAGCAGGCGCTGCACGCGTTCGGGGCCGAACTCGCGGTCGAGCGTTGCATAGATTGCGTTACTGCCGGGAGCGACGGCGCCGATCAAGGCACGGCCGGCATCGGTGATCGTCAGCACGATGCGCCGGCCATCCTCCTCGTCCTTGACGCGGCTGATCAGCTTGCGCTCCTCCAGCGTGCGGATGATCCGCGTCAGGCTCGGCGTCAGGATGGTGCAGCGCTCGGCCAGCGTCGTGGCGTCGAGTGCTTCGGCTTCCGCCAGCACGCGAATGACGCGCCATTGCTGCTCGGTGACATCGTACTCGGCCAGCATCGGCCGGAACCGCGCCATCACCGCCTCGCGCGCCCGCAGCAAGGCCATCGGCAATGAACGCCGCGTTGGCCGTGGCTTAATCAAGGGCGCCACTGGCTTCGACTGGACCTTGGTCTCGGATCGCATCCGCATGCTTATCGCCGAACCGCCGCCTGCTGGCAATCACGACACCGTAGCTCCCGCACTGAAGCCACGGGCACGCTGCAAAGGCGACGAAGCGCCGCCGCCATTTACCTTTCGTTAAGGACTGTGGCGAACCTTTAGATCTGGGTCGAGGTCTGCGATTCGTAGGCTGTGTTCGCGCTCCCGATAAATAACCAGGGCGCCTGCAAACCATGCTCGATCAGCCAAGCATCGTCGCGTCTGACAACACCCGTGCAATGGCCGAAACCTCGCTCGATCCAGCGAACTGGGATGACTTCCGCGCCCGCGCCCATGCCAGCCTCGATGCTGCGCTCGATCTTGTCCAGGGCGTGCGCGAGCGGCCGGTCTGGCAGGCCATGTCCGGTGATGTGAAGGCTGTGTTTGCTGAACCGCTGCCGTGGCAGGCGCAGGGCACCGGCGCAACAATCGCCGCCATGCACGCGCATGTGCTGCCTTATGCGACCGGCAATATTCATCCGCGCTTCTGGGGCTGGGTGCACGGCACCGGTACGCCTGGCGGCATCATCGCCGAGATGACGGCTGCCGCCATGAACTGCAACGCCGGTGGCCGCGAGCACGCCGCCGTGTACGTCGAGCGGCAGGTGATCGAGTGGAGCCGCGAGCTGTTTGGCATGCCCGCCAGCACCTCCGGGCTGCTGACCGCCGGCACCTCCATGGCAACGCTGATCGGTCTGACCGTGGCGCGCAACAAATACGCCGGCCATGACGTGCGCGCCGAGGGCATGCGCGATGCGCCGTGCGATCTGGTCGCCTACACCTCGGCGGAAGCGCACGCTTCCGTGGCCAAGGCGCTAGAGCTGCTCGGACTCGGGCGACGCGCATTGCGCTCCATCGCCGTCGATGCCGGACACCGCATGGACATGAGCGCGCTGGCCGCCGCGATCGCCGCCGACCGGGCCGCCGGCCGCCAGCCGTTCGCCGTTGTCGCCACCGCCGGCACTGTCAACACCGGCGCTATTGATCCGATCGCGGCGATAGCTGATCTGTGCGCGGCGGAAGGACTGTGGTTGCATGTTGATGGTGCGTTCGGCGCGCCCGCGATCCTCAACCCTGACCTGGCGCCACGACTGGCCGGCATCGAACGCGCCGACTCGCTCGCTTTCGACTTCCACAAATGGCTGCACGTACCCTACGACGCCGGCTGCATCCTGGTGCGCGATGGTGCGCTGCACCAGGCGGCGTTTTCGACGCGGCCAGCGTATCTGGCGGGCGCTGCACGGGGCCTGGCAGCGGGCGAACCCTGGCTGTGCGAGTTCGGGCCCGAGCTGTCGCGCGGCTTCCGAGCGCTGAAAGTCTGGTTCACGCTGAAGGAGCACGGGCTGACGCGGCTCGGCGCCCAGATCGCGCAGAACTGCCGGCAAGCGGCGCATCTGACGGCGGCGGTGGACCAGCATCCGCTACTCGAACGGCTCGGGCCGGCGCCCCTCAACATTGTCTGCTTCCGCCATACACCTACTGGCGTGCCCGGTGTCGCGCTGGATGCCCTTAACGAGGCGATCGTCGTGGCGTTGCAGGAGCGCGGCATCGCCGCTCCCTCGACCACACGCATCAAGGGCACGCTGGCCATTCGCATTTGCCTGACCAATCACCGCACCCGGACCGAGGACCTCGATCTGCTGGTGCAATCCGTCATCGCCATCGGGGATGAAATCCATGCTCGCACACCTGCTTGAAGCCGAACTGCCGCACCCGAACGCTTCAGCCGCACGGGCCGCCGAAGCAGCACTGGCCGCCAAAGTCAGCCGATCCGCCCACGATGACCTGGACCTGCGGCAGCGGCTCGACGCCGCCGTCAGCCGGCCTGAGATTGCACTGCTTGATGTCCGGCTCCGCTTCAGCCTGGCTGAACCGGGCAAACTCCCCTTCAGCCTGGATATCGATGCGGGCACCGGCACGATTGCTCCGGAAGTTTTGCGCGATGCTGTAGCGGCGGCGGCGGTGGTGCGGCAGGCTTGTGAAATTGCTGTCTGGCGGCGGGCCGGACTTGGCCGCGGCGTCGCCGATGACCTGGCACTCGCCATGCTCGCCTGCCGGACGGCTGGACAAATGCTCGCCACCTATCCGCGGCTTGACCGGCTGACGGCGCTTGGTCATGTGCCGGGCTGGCTGGGCATGGCCTGGCGGCTGTTTGCCAATGACGGTGGTTCCGACGAGGCCTGGCGGGCGCTGGCAACGACGCTGGGCAGCAGCACTTTCCTGCCACCGGTGCTACAGATGCTCGGCTATGATGCCGCCGACGCGCGCGGCCTGCTGGCCTCGACCGCCATCCGCCGGCAGGCCCACAGCCGCTTCAGCGCCCTGGCGGTGCTGGCTGCGCCAACGGAATGGACGCTGGCCGCCGGCGGTGACCCGCGCGTCGCCCTGTCGCTCGAAACCGGCCGCAACAGCTACGGTTCAGCGACGCGGCCGATTGCTGGCGAGATCAGTCTGTCGTCGTCGACCGCCACTACCGTGCCGGAGCACGCCTACGCGGCAGCCGAACAGGCGCGCCAGTCGTTGATCGCCGCAGCATTGGCGGGACAGTTCGAGACGGCATTCGACCAGGAACTGGGTGTAGTCCGCGCATTCATCAGCGAACGAACCGGCGCCGCCGCGACGATTCTGACGGCGTCAGGCACCGATACCGAACTGGTCGCCGTGAGCATCGCTCTGGCTGGGCACCAGCGGCCATTGACCAGCATCGTCCTGTCGCCAGCCGAGACTGGTAGCGGCATCCCCAAGGCAGCGGCCGGTTGCCACTTCCTGGAGCGCACAGCCTTGGGCGTCAACGTCGAAGCCGGCGCGCCGTTGGAAGGACTGGGTGGCGACCGCGTCAAACTGGTCTGCGTTGCCATCCGATCAACCGACGGGCGTCCGCGTTCCGTCCGGCACCTTGATGCCGAGATTGCGGCGTTGACTGCGTCAGCCATCGCCACCGGCCGGCAGGTGCTGTTGCA
>JANNSA010000376.1:0-17446 GCA_031402115.1 Hyphomicrobiaceae bacterium
GATCAGCAGCTTCTTCACGTCGTCGAGCTTGGCCTTGTCCGTTTCATTCACCGAATAGCCGCGTGCGAGCATGCCAGCCGCCAGCAGCCAGCGATCCGTCGCCAGCATGGTCATGTGGCCGCGCAATTCGTCCTTGGGCGTCAATAGGTCGGCCCAGCTGGTCGGGGCAGTAATTTTGTCGGACCGATAACACAAACCCGTGGTGCCCCAAGTATAGGGCACCGAGAAGGTATTGCCGAGATCGTGTTTGAGCGTTGCGGCCTCGGGATACAGGTTTTTCAGGTTTGGCAGCTTGGCGGCATCCAGCTTGTCGATGATGCCCAGTTTATCAAGCGCCTGGGCAAAGGGGGCCGATACGAACAGCACGTCAAAGCCCTCGCCCTTATTGGCGGTGACCTTGCCCATAATTTCTTCATTGGTAGCGTGGACCGCCGCCTCGAGGTCATGACCAGTTGCAGCCTTGAATTGGGCTGCGACGTCCTTGGGCATGTAACCGTCCCAATTGGACACCACGATCTTGTCGGCCATTGCCGGGCCGGCGGCAAGCCCGAGAGTCACCGCAATCAAGCGCAAAATCACCATAGTTTTCATTGTCTTACTCCAATTATTACTTTGCCTCGTGCGGTTACTTGATTGCCAGAAGACACTAAGTTGATGAGAAACGTCAAGGCACAGCAGCGAGGCGTTGGCGACTCATGACTTCAGACTGCTGCGCACCAGACTGCTGCGCACCGCAAATTTTCGTTTCTCGAGTTCCAGCCCGTAAGTTTGGACTTCAGAATTGCGCTCAAGGGCAAGAACACCTGCACGTCGCGGTGAAGTCAGGACAAGCTGTGCGGCGCTTGGCGCGTTCATCGATGTGCAGGCGTCGAGATGTGCAGGGCGCAACTCGCTCCGCCACATCACTGCGTGAGTTGGCGCGGGTTCCCGAATGCTGAGTTGGTTCTTGACCGCGCTGGCATTGCAGGCCTAGCATCGTGGTATGACAGGTACACCAGCCGATGCTAATCCTATCCGTCGACGCCGCCTCTACGAGGAAGTGGCCAGCCGGATCGAGGTATCAATCCTCAACGGCGACTACAAAGCGGGCGATCAGCTGCCGTCCGAGCGTGAACTGATGCTGCAATTCGGGGTGGGCAGGCCCGCTATACGGGAAGCTCTGTTCGCATTGCAGAAAATGGGGTTGCTGGCAGTATCATCCGGCGGTCCGGCACGTGTGACGGCGCCGACACCAGCAGTTGTCGTCAATTCGCTATCGGGTGCGGCGCGGCATCTGCTATCGGCGCCTGATGGCGTACGCAGTTTCCAAGACGCCCGGCTGTTTTTCGAAATCGGCTTGGCTAGGCATGCCGCCGAGCATGCAACCGATGCCGATCTACAAGACTTGAACCAAGCGCTCGAGTCCAATCGCCGGACCGTCGGTGATGTCCGGCGTTTCGAACAAACTGACGTCGAATTTCATTATGTGCTGGCGGTGATCCGGCGCAATCCAATCTTTACCGCAATCCACGCTGCTATGGCTGAATGGCTCGTCGAGCAGCGGCATATTACGCTCAGCCGGCCCGGTCAGAACGAGATCGCCTACCGCGCTCATGCGGCAATAACCAAAGCCGTCAGCGCTGGCGACCCAGACCGCGCGGAACGACTGATGCGCGCCCATCTAGAGCAAGTGGCAAGCGTCTTCTGGCAAGCCGTCGGGGGCCAGCCATGAAAGTTTACACCATCATCGTCGACTTCCGTCTGCAACAAGGTGCCCGAGCCGCATTCCGAAAGCTGATTGATGCTAATGCCAGGGAATCAGTAGCGAGCGAACCGGGCTGCAGACGCTTCGATGTGCTTGAACCCGAAGCCGATGCTGACCGTATTGTACTCTATGAGATTTATGACGACCGCGCCGCGCTCGATGCCCATATGGCGACGGCTCACTACAAAGCCTTCGACAAAGCCAGTGCGAGTCTGGTGGTGACGAAAGATGTCGCGGCATTCGCTTTGGTTTGTGAGGGATCAGGAACCCGCTGAGCGGTGGGTATTGGCTGTACCTGTCAACGCCAGCAAGACAGCAGTCCTGAAAGGAAACGGAACGGTGATGCGATGAGTTCAACCAGCCTCAAAGCCATGAGCCGCAGCAAGTCGGCCAAGCTCGGCCATTTCGTGGTCGAGTTCGCCACACCAGGCATTGGCCACATTCTTAAATCCGCCGGCTGCGATTTCGCGCTGCTCGATATGGAGCATTCCGGGTTTTCTATCGAGACCGTTAAAAGCACGCTTCGTTACATGCAGGCAGCTCAGCTGCCTAGCATCGTGCGAGTGCCCTCCAAGGAGTATCATCACATTGCCCGGGTCTGCGATATGGGCGCGGAAGGGATCATGCTGCCAATGGTCGGGACGGCGGCGCAGGCGAAGCAGATCGTCGACAGCATGAAGTATTTCCCGGATGGAGGCCGTGGCGTCGCGTTGCAGGTGGCCCATGATGACTACCGGCCGGGTGCGATAAAGGAGAAGTTTGCCGCCGCCAATGCGCGCACGACCCTGTTCGCACAGATCGAAACTGCCGAGGGAGTCGCGAATGCGGCAGCCATCGCTGGCACCGACGGCGTCGATTGCCTCTGGGTCGGGCATTTTGATCTCAGCGTCTCGCTTGGCATTCCCGGCGAGTTCGACAATCCCAAATTCACGAAAGCCGTCGATAAGGTTCTGGCAGCGGCGGCAAAGCACAAGAAGGCCATGGGTCGATTGGTGCCGACGGTCGAGCAGGGTATCGCGGTGCATGCCATAGGCTTCGATTTCATCTGCTATTCGGGCGATGTGTGGGTCCTGCAAAACGCCCTTGCTGAAGCCATCGGACGACTCAGGAGCGAGACGGCTGGCGTTGCAAAACGCGTTAAATCGGAGGCATGAGATGGCAAAGTTCCGCGTCGCTCTCAGCCGTGATTTCAAAAATTCAGATGGGTCGCCAGCTTACCCGATGTTCGACTTATCTCCGCTGTTGAATAATCCCAGGATTGAGATTGACTATGTCGCGGACGTTGACGGCGTCATGCCGGGCGAAGCCTTGACGGCATTCGATGCGCTGATCCTCTTGGCACCGAAGTTTCAACGGACCAGCATCGCCAAGTTGAGCCGGCTGGCCGCCGTTGCCCGTTTCGGCGTTGGCTATGACAATGTCGATGTGGCGGCATGCACCGAAGCTGGGATTGCTCTGATCATCACGCCCGACGGCGTGCGCCGCCCGGTCGCCGTTTCGATCCTGACACTATTGCTGGCGCTTGCTGGCAAACTGATGGTCAAGGATCGCCTGACGCGCCTGGGGCCCCAAGGCTTTGCCGAGCGTTCAGCGCATATGGGCGTTGGCTTGGTTGGCAAGACGCTCGGATCAATCGGCATTGGCAATATTGGCGCTGAATTGTTCCGTATCGCAAAGCCGCTCGACATGGCTTACATCGCTCACGATCCTTTCGCCGACAAGAGCGTCGCTGACGCGTTGGGCATCGAGCTTGTTGGACTGGATGACGTCTTCCGGCGGGCTGATTTCGTGACCGTCAACTGCCCGCTGACGCCGGAGACGCGGCATCTCGTCAATGCCGAGCGGCTGGCGCTCATGAAGCCAACGGCATTCCTGATCAATACGGCCCGGGGGCCGATTGTTGATCAAAGGGCACTCACAGCTTGCCTCCAGGACCGCCGGATTGCGGGCGCCGGACTTGATGTTCTGGAAGTCGAGCCGCCGCCGCCCGACGAGCCGATCTTGGCATTGGACAACGTTATTCTGGCGCCGCACGCGCTGTGCTGGACCGACCAGTGCTTTGCTGGGAACGGTGCCGCCGATGTCACAGCGGTTCTCGAGATCATGCAGGGCCGCGAACCCCTGGGCATCGTCAATCGCGCGGTCACAGCCCGCAACGGCTGGCTCAAACGATTAGAGGAGAACCGCAAAGCGTTTGCATGAACGATGTTCCGCGACCCGGCCTCAAATGCTCGGGTGATACCACTGCCAGACTGCCGAACGACCAGACCCTCAAACAAGAAAACTTGGAGGAAACACATGCGACTGAAGCAGACATTCAAATGGACCATGGCTGCTGCCATGAGCCTGGCAATGGCAGGAGCGGCATTAGCCGAGTCCGCCGCCGAGCGGGCTGTCAAGGAAGCGCAGAAATACAAAGGTCAGTCCATTACCATCGTCTGGGAAGCGGGCCTGCAATCACTCGATCCGCTTAACTTCTCAGGCCCGAAATGGAAAGAACTGACCGGCATCGACGTCAAGGTCGTGGAAGTCTCTACGGCCGAGATGTTCACGAAGATCATGCAAGATTACCGCTCGGGCGCCGGCGCCTATGATGCTCTGAACGTCATCCCAGCCTGGATGCCCGACCTCGCGGCAGCCGGTGCATTGGAAGTACTCGATCCCTACGTCGAGAAATACGGCTATGCCGAAGAGTTGCAGAAGATCGCCCCGATCTATCGCGACAACCAGATGAAAGTGAACGGTAAGATCTATGGCTTCCCGGACGATGGCGACGTCTTCGTCATGTACTACCGCAAGGATCTGTTCGGCGACGCTGATGTGCAGGCTAAGTTCAAAGCCAAGACCGGCAAGGATCTGGTGGTGCCGACCACCTGGGCACAGTTCGACGAGACTGGTGCTGCGCTGACTGACATCTTGAAGGACAAGGGCATTTACGGCGCCTCCTTCTTCCGCCAACCGCCCTACACCATGTTCATGTTCCAGGAACGCTTTCGCAATGAGGGTGGTAAGTTCTTTGATGCCGAGACCATGAGGGCCGCCATCAACGGCGATGTCGGCGTCAAGGTTCTCACTGAAATGCGCAACGAGAACAAGTTCATGCCGGCTGGCGTCGAGCAGTTTGGTTTTGTCGAGAACCTTGCTGCCTTCATGCAAGGCACGACGGCGATGACCATCTCTTGGCCGCCTTATGGCCGTTGGGCTGCCGGTTACAGCCTCGGCGAAAAGGCACTCGACTGGGTGCCAAAATCAACGATCGCCGGCAAGGTTGGCTACGCCATGCCGCCGGGTGGCCATCCGCAGCTCGCGGCTGGTTTCGCTCTTTCGGTTGCAACCAACAGCAAGAACAAGGACGCCGCCTATCTGTTCATCCAGTGGCTGAACAGCGAAGACATCAGCTCCCAACGCGTCAAGTTGCCAACGGCCCTGCGCGATCCGTTCCGGACCTCGCACTACACCGACCCGGGCTACCTTGCGCTCTGGCCGGATGCCAAGGACTATCTCGCCGCACTAAAGGCCGGTTCGGAGTCGGGCTTGCTCGATCTGTCGCTGATCCAGACTGACAAGTATGAAGAGGTCTTGCGCCAGGCCATCTCCAAACTGTGGGCGGGCGAAGACCCGAAAGCGATCCTCGATGCTGCAGCGGCTGAATGGGACGCTATCACTGACAAGGTAGGTATCGATAAGCAGAAGGCAGTTTACAAGGATTGGTCAGCCAAGTCTGGCGCCTATCCGAAGATGTAGCCGGTGTTGGGACATGATGGCTATTTTTCGGCCATCATGTCCCTCCCAATTGATCAGAGAACCTGATGCTGGAGTTCATCTTCGGCATGAACGTTGTGTTTGCGCCATGTTGGCTTGGGTTCGCCGAAGATGAATATCATGACCCGACGTCACTCTGGCGTGTCCGACGGTGGTTTCAGATATTGGATAATCGCGCCTGCAATTCTGTTGCTCCTGCTGATCGGTATCTTCCCACTCATCTATTCACTGATCGTAAGCTTCCAAGGCATCACCATGACGGAGGCCAATACGTCCTTTCAGGGCATGGCCAACTATCGTCAATTGTTCGTCGACAAACGCTTGTGGTGGTCGCTGGTCCATACGCTACTAATCATCGTTATTGCCTTACCGATTGAATTATTCCTTGGCCTCGCAATGGCCCACCTGTTCCTGGAAAAAATGCCCGGCCGGCAATTTTTTATCGCCCTGCTGGTCTTGCCGACAGTGATCTCGCCGATCGTGGCCGGCGCAACGTGGCGGCTGATGTTTGATCAGCGTTATGGCCCGATCAACCAGATCCTGTCCTGGATCTGGGGCGCGCCGGTTATCGCGCTCTGGAATGTCTGGCCGAGCTTGGTCTATCCCGCGATTATCATCTGCGAGATCTGGCAGTGGACACCCTTCATGTTTCTGATCCTGCTGGCGGCACTGTCCAATGTCGACAAATCCCAGCTGGAGGCGGCCGAGATCGACGGAGCTGGTTTCTGGCGGACCTTCCGGCGTGTAGTCTTGCCTGCCATCTGGCCCGTGATGGCGATCGCCATTTTGATCCGCGGGCTCGATCTGTTCCGCATCTTCGATATCATCTGGGCGCTGACGCAAGGCGGCCCCGGCACGATGACCGAGACCATCTCAATCTACAGCTATGTGCAAGGCTTCACGCAGTTCGAAATCAGCTACAATGCGGCAATCGCCTTCCTGGTGATCATAATGCTAACCACTATCGTCACTTGGGCGATCCGGCGTATGGAATTAGTGAAATGAGCACGTCACCTGTCGCTCCGCAAATACCTTTCTTTCGACGTTCGAGCACGAAGCTGACATTGCGCACCATCGCCGCGTCACTGATCACGATTGTCTTCCTATTTCCGGTCTATTGGCTGTTCATCATCTCATTCAAGACTGCGGACGAAATCTTTCACTACCCGCCGGTCTGGTATCCCAAGAGCCTTCAACTCGGCAATTACTGGGTACTGTTCAAGGACGGTGACGTGATCACGGTCTGGAACAGCCTGGTACTGGCGGGTGTCTCAACCATCATCGCTATGGTGCTGGGCACGCTGGCGGCCTATTCCCTCGCCCGTTTCAAGACCGGCGGCGAGAACTTGGCGATGTGGATCATCAGTCAGCGCATGATGCCGCCAATCGCCATCGTGTTCCCGATCTTCCTGTTGTACGTCTACCTGAAATGGGTTGACACCTTTCTCGGCCTGATCCTTCTTTATACAGCCTTCAGTCTGCCCTACGTCATCTGGATGATGCGTGGCTATATTGAAGACATCCCGATTGAGCTGGAAGAAAGTGCGCTGGTCGATGGGCTCACCCGCTGGCAGACCTTCTGGAAGGTCGTTGTGCCGATGGCTCGCTCGGGGCTGTTTGCTACTGCGGTGTTCACCTTCATCTTCTCGTGGAACGAGTTCATTTTTGCGCTGGTTCTGACGCGCACCGAGGTCGTGACGTACACTGTACAAGTCACCCACTATTTCGGCGGCCAATCCAACTTCTGGGCCAAGATTGCGGCCATGTCGGTTCTCGGGACCATCCCGGTATTCATCACGGTAGCGACGCTGCAGCGTTATCTGGTGCGTGGCATCTCCATGGGCGCTGTTAAAGGCTAGATCGACGATGGCGGATGTCAAGATTACGCAATTGCACAAGCACTACGGTAGTGTGCATGCCGTGAAGGGTGTCGATCTAAACATACCGGATGGGCAGTTCACGGTCCTCGTAGGACCGTCTGGCTGTGGCAAGAGCACTCTGCTGCGCACCATCGCAGGCCTGGAAGACGCCGAATCCGGCACCATCGAGATTGGTGGCAAGATCGTCAACCATGTCCGCCCGCGCGACCGCGACATCGCCATGGTGTTCCAAAACTACGCGCTGTACCCCTATCTATCGGTCTATGAGAACATTGCCTTTGGCTTGCGTGCACGCAAGACTCCAGAATCCGAGATCAAGGTCCGAGTCGGCCGCGCCGCCGAGATGCTGGCCATCACGCCGCTGTTCGAGCGCTTGCCGCGCCAATTGTCGGGCGGCCAGCGCCAGCGCGTCGCCATCGGCCGCGCTATCGTCCGAAACCCTCGCGTTTTCCTGTTCGATGAGCCGCTCTCCAACCTCGATGCCCAGCTGCGTGACGAGATGCGCGGCGAAATCAAGCGGCTACATCAGGAAATCGGCACGACGATGATCTACGTGACGCACGACCAGATCGAAGCGATGACATTGGCCGATCGGATCGTGCTGATGCGCGATGGCCTGATTGAACAGCAGGGCACGCCGCTGGAGTTGTTTGAACGCCCTCAGACGAAATTCGTTGCGGGATTCCTCGGATCGCCGCAGATGAATTTCGTCCCGGTACGGATTGCTACTGGTGGATCACCGGCACTGGCGCTAGCCGACGGCTCGACCCTCGCTTGGCCGGCAAACCGTATCGCTGAGGCCACCGCAGGCGCCGGCAAGGATCTGCTGCTTGGCATCCGGCCCGAACACATGGCGCGCGCCGCGTCGGCATCGCCAGCCCCCGGCAGCGCCCGCCGGCCCGTCACAATCGAGCTGGTGCAGCCGACGGGATCACGCACCTACATCACGCTGGCACTCGGCGGCACCCCCGTCGTCGCTGAGGTTGCCGCGCACGATGCGCAACGTGGCGGTGAACACATGGATCTTGACATTGACCTCAACCGCGCCGTGCTGATCGAGTCCGCCTCGGGCAAGGTGTTGGATCGTCCACAGAGCCCAACACCGCCTGCGACGGGCGCCGCAACGCTGTCCGCGCCTGCGGCCGCTGCGGCTGTCCTCGCAGCGACACCTGCCAAACCTAGGGAGTCGGCCATGCCCCCAAGCCCAAGTCTTGCTGTCAAACTCTGTGGTACCGAAAGCCAAGACGCCAAGGGCCGTCTCTTGACGGCCGGCCCACTCACTGCCCTGCTCGACAACGGCATGCTACGTTACATCAAACTCGGCGAAACCGAAGTGATGCGCGCCATCGCTTTCCTCGTGCGCGATGAGAACTGGGGCACCTTTGCACCCGAGATCAGCAATCTCAACGTGACTGAGTCCGGCGGGTCTTTTGCAATCAGCTACGATGCCCGCTGCCAGGACGCCAAGCGCTGCCTCCGCTACCGCGCCGACATCGCCTGTGGTCCTGATGGCGCGTTGCAGTTCACGGTGACGGCTCGCCCGGATACGGACGTCCTCACCAACCGCACCGGCTTCATTGTACTGCATCCGCTCAAAGGCGTCGCCGGCCATCCGCTGGACATTGAGCATGTCGACGGCCGAAAACTCCGCTCCGAGTTCCCCGCCATCATCAATCCCGATTGTCCGGTCCGCAACATCCGCGCTCTGACGTATGAGGTGCAGCCCGGCCTCTCGGTCACCTGCCGGATGCAGGGCGACGCCTTCGAGATGGAGGACCATCGCAACTGGACCGATGCCTCCTTCAAGACTTATGTGCGTCCACTCGCCGAACCCTGGCCCTACACGCTGCCGGCCGGCCAGGCGTTCACGCAGTCTATATCTCTTGTGTTCTCCGGACCGCTTCCCGCTGCCGCCGCGCCGACCGGTGCCCGCCCGGTCAGGATCGAGATCGGGCCAGAGACCGGGTTACGCATGCCGCGGATTGGCCTTGGCCTGCCAGCCAATGAGGCGGCGCCGTCACTCGAAGTTGCCGATCTGATCCGCGCGGCCCATGTCGATACGCTGGTCGCGCAATTCGACGGCCGCCGCCCAGATGTTGCGGCGACAGCAGCGACTGTTGCAGAACTTGCCAAGGCGACCGGCGCCAAGATTGTTGCTGAGATCCTGCTGCCCAACACGGATCAGCCGGCGAACGAGTTGGCGCCCATCGCCAAAGCCATCGCCGCCGCCGGCCTGAAGCTCAACGCCGTCACCGTGTCGCCCGCGCCGCATCTGAAGGCTGTGCTGCCTGGCAGCAAGGGGCCTGACGTTCCGCCTTATGACGTTCTGTACGCATCGGCGCGCGCCGCGTTCCCCGGTGTGCCGCTCGGTGGCGGCATGTATTCCTTCTTCACCGAGCTCAACCGCAATCCGCCGCCCGCCGAATTGTTGGATTATGTGACGCATACGACCTCACCCATTGTCCATGCCGCCGACGATATCTCGGTGATGGAGACGCTGGAGGCGCTGCCTTCTGTGATCCAGTCGACGCGCGCGCTGATCAAGGGCACGGCATACCGCGTCGGCCCCAGCGCCATTCCAGCGCGCGACAATCCCTATGGCGCCGCGTTGGCCGAGAACTCCAACAATGGCCGCGTCTGCCTCGCGAACATGGACCCGCGCCAGCGCGGCCTGTTCGGCGCAGCCTGGACGCTCGGCTACATCGCCGCCTTCGCCAAGGGCGGCATCGAGGTTGTGACTATCGGCGCGCCGACCGGACCAACCGGCATCATCGCGCGGCGGACTGATTATCCGCAACCATACTTTGACGGGCTGGGCACCCAGGCGGTCTATCCGGTCTATCACGTCATTTCCGGCCTCGCGCCAGCTGCTGGCTCGGCACTCCTGGGCACGGTTTCAAGCGATCCTGCGCGCGTGATCGCCTTGGCCCATAGCGGTTCGGCGCTGCCCGTCTTGTGGATCGCCAACCTGACGGATAGTCAACAGCCGGTCATCATCTCAGGCCTTGCCTCTGGCGCACGCGTCTTGCAGCTCGACACAGCGGCGTTTGCAGCAATCACCACGGATCCTGCTTTCCTGAACAAGCTTGGTGAGCCGCTGGCGGCCGATGGGGCGTTGACCCTCGGGGCCTATGCTATGGCACGGATTACTTGAGCGGTCAGGTATTTGCATGCGGACAGATCGATCTTCTGCTCGTTAGAGTATGCGCAAGACCCTTTGCACGCCGACATCACCGATCGCTCTAGCGATCAGCGGACGGGTCCATCTGCCGTGCCCGTCGTGCCGCCAACCGTACGGCCGATCTCGCGCGTCGCAAGGGCGCCCGCCGCCAGCAGCACCAACCGCGCCCGCTGGCACAATCGATGTTCCGTCTTCATCGAGCGAACCCAGCTGTCTAACCAAGCATACTCATCGTCCGTCAGTTTGATCAGTGGCGCTTTAGGGATACGCTTCATCGCAACCTTGAATTGCGACTGACGCATCAGCAATAGTGGGTCCGGCTAGCTTGTCCTCGCGTGCCACAGTGCGGCGGAGCAGCAACAGCGCGCGCGCCTGCGTAGTCCCCGCTAGAGTGTTCGAATTGACACCGGGCGGCAGTCGGAGTGTAGCTTCAAGACGTTGGGGAGCTGCTGCCGGGGGGTAGAACTATGCCTGATCTACGAGAGGCCAAATTCGGGTTGGGCCAAGTGGTCCGGCACCGGATTTATCCGTTTCGCGGCGTCATCTTTGATGTCGATCCGACGTTCAGCAACACCGAGGAGTGGTGGCAATCGATCCCGGCTGAGGCGCGGCCGCGCAAGGATCAGCCGTTTTACCATCTGCTCGCCGAGAATGCCGAGACCGAATACATCGCCTATGTCTCGGAGCAGAACCTGCTGGCTGACGACACCGGGCAGCCGGTGCGTCACCCGCAAGTCGAGGAGCTGTTCAAGTCCAAGACCGATGGTAGCTATGCGCCGCTGTTCGTCGAACGGCACTAGGCCGGCCGAGCGGATTTGGGCAACACGAGGGCCGCCAGCTTCATCGAAGCGGCGGCCCCGTTAAATTGCGACAGATCACGGCGGCAGATCACGGTGTCGGCGCGGGAGCTTCAGCGGCGCCAGCAGCCGGAGCGGCAGCGCCATCCTTGGCTTGCTTGGCACGATCAATCATGTTCTGGCGAATGCGCAACAGCAGGTTCTTGCGGGCATTGGCGAACTTCGCCGTATCAACCGGCTTGCCGTCAAACGTACCCTTGAAGCCCTGCAATGGCACCTGGAAGCCGATTTGTTCGCCGACGGCGTTGATAGCGGCGACCAGCAGGGTCTTGCCTGATGCCATCTTCTCCATAATCTCAGGCGACGCCTCGGTCTCGGCAGTGCAGCCGTTCGGCAGGCAGAACGTATAAGACAGCTTGATCGGGTCCTTCATGTCATCGATCTTGGCCTGCATGCCCGGAGGCACAGCCATGCCGAGTGGCACCGTAATCAGAAAGCGCTTTTTGTCCGAGCCTTCCACCGTGCGCACCGCCGCCGAAATGATCGGCAGGCCGTTGTTCGGATCAAGCCGCTCGTGATGCGTGATGCAGACTTCCTTCTGCTCGGTCTTGCTGACTGGCGCCTTCTCGCACAGTTTGACCCAGGCGCTCTTCTTCTCATCGCCCGCCGCTGGCGCGGCTTCCTGCGCGCCCGCCGGCTGCGCGGTAACCAGCATGCCGCCGGCCAGCAGGGCCAGCGTCGCCGCCGCAATGATGGAGCGGCTCGCCCGCGAAAGCATATCGATCATGAAATCCAACCTTTCATCCCTGCCAGCCCCGCTGGCCGCATCCCTCTAACGGCCCTCCTCGACAGAGGCCCGCCTATTACCGGATGAGGGCAGAGCCACCGAATTGAGGCACTTCCGTGACCCGGTTGATCCTGCATGTCGAAGCGGTGCCATGTCCCGAGGAAAGTGACACGCCAGCCACGACGAGCCTATCAGCCGCCTTGGAATTGGCGAAGCGGGATGTCAGACAGTGCTTGAGCCGTGCCGCAGAGGAGCCAGTGCCATCGTGTTTCGCGCCATTTTTGCATTGTTTGTCGCCGGCTCAGCCCTCGTCGTCGCGGGCGCTGCAGCCGTGGCGGGGCCAGTGCACGGTATCGCCATGCTGGGCGAACCCAAATACACGCCTGGGTTTGCGCACTTTGACTATGCTGACGCATCAGCGCCCAAAGGCGGCCGGCTGATCCTCTCAGCCAATGGCGCCTTCGACAGCACCAACCCACTGATCATCAAGGGCGATGCGGTTGCCGGCGCTGCGGGCTTCGTGTTCGAGAGCCTGATGGGGCGGGCGCTGGACGAACCTTTCTCGCTTTATGGCCTGATTGCTGAGAGCATCGAAACGCCGCCCGATCGCGCCTGGGTCGCTTTCACGATCCGGCCCGAGGCCCGTTTCTCCGACGGCACGCCAATCACTGTCGACGACGTGATCTTCTCGCTTGAACTGCTGCGCGACAAGGGCAGGCCCAACCATCGCGACTATTATTCCAAGGTCACGAAAATCGAGAAGGTTGGCGAGCGCGGAGTCAAGTTCACGTTCAAGGACGCCAGCAACCGCGAGCTGCCGCTGATTCTTGGCCTGATGCCGGTGCTGCCCAAACATGCCATCGACCCCGCTCAGTTCGAGACGCCGTCGCTGGTGCCGATGATTGGATCCGGCCCCTTTGTCATGCACCGCATCGATCCCGGCCGGACCATCGTCTACAAACGCAACGCCGATTATTGGGGCCGGGAGCTCGGTCTCAATCGTGGCCGCTTCAACTTTGACGCCGTGGAGTTCCAGTACTTCCGCGATGTTACGGCGCAGAGCGAAGCGTTCAAGAGCGGCGATATTGATCTGCAGTCCGAAGCCGATCCATCACGCTGGACCGAGGCCTACAATTTCGCTGGCGTCACCTCAGGCGCTATCGTCAAGGCCGAGTTCCCGATTGGGCTGCCGGCCGGCATGCAAGGGCTGTTCCTGAACACGCGCCGGCCGCTGCTCGCCGACCAACGCGTGCGCAAGGCCTTGATTGCGCTGTTTGACTTCGAGTGGCTGAACCGCAGTTTGTATTCTGGTCAGTACACCCGCACCAACAGCTTTTTTGCCCGCTCGGAGCTGGCGTCGGCCGGCAAGCCCGCCGATGCGCGCGAACTGGCCATGCTCAAGCCCTATGCAACGGATGTCGAAGCCAGCATTCTGGCCGGCACCTGGACACCGCCCAAGAGCGATGGCACCGGCTTCAACCGTGGCAATCTGCGCGTCGCGCTCGGACTGTTCAAGGAAGCAGGCTATGTGCAGGACGGCCGCACCCTCATCGACAGCAAGACCAAGACGCCGGTAAGCCTGGAAATCCTGGTCGCCAAGCGTGATCAGGAGCGCATGCTCGGCGCTTATGTGACGGCGCTGGCGGAGGCTGGCATCGCGGCGCGCATCCGCCAGGTCGATAGCGCGCAGATGCAGGCGCGCCAGACCGCTTTCGACTTCGACATCATGCCGTTCACGCTGCCGGCGTCGCTGTCGCCGGGCAACGAGCAGTTGTTTCGCTGGTCCAGCGCCCAGGCCGACAACCCAGGTTCGTACAACCTGACTGGCCTCAAATCGCCGGCTGCCGACGCCATGATCGCAGCCCTACTGGCCGCAACGACGCGCGAAGACTTCGTTGCCGCCGTGCGCGCGTTTGATCGCGTCTTACTGTCGAAGGATCTGGTGCTGCCGCTGTTCTATCTGGAGAAGCAGTGGGTTGCCCACGCCAGCTGGTTGCGTCACCCGAAGCAGACCTCACTTTACGGCTACCAGATCGACACCTGGTGGGCCGACCCGGTGGCCGCACCGAAACGGGCACCATAGAAACCGGGTCTCACCTGAGAAACCGGGTCTCACCTTAGAAACCGGGTCTCACCTTAGAAACGAGGTCTCACCTTCGAAACGAGGTCTGGCCCAAGCTCACATCACCCAGCCGAAGGCGGCGAGCACGACGCTGTCGAGGCCGCGCGCGAACAGGCTGGCGCTATCGACATTGGTGCTGGCGTAAAGTGGCACCTCGCTGATGCCGCCCTGGCCGTTTTCAACGCGTAGGAATGCCACCTGATCGCCCTTGCGGATTGGCGGCTTCAGAGGTCCTCGGTAGACGACGTTGGCCTTCAGGCGGCCGGGCGTGCCCTCGCGTGGGATCACGATCTTGACCGGTCCCTCGCCGACCAGCGGCACATAGTATTGCGTGCCGCCCCAAACGCGCGCTTCCCCCACCACCTCGTCAGCAGCGAAGATCTCGGCGTCTTTGAAATTGCGTCCACCCCACTCGAACAGCTTGCGCACTTCCGCCGAGCGGTCTTCCTGCCGCTTAGCGCCGTTGATGACCGCGATCAGGCGTCGCCCGCCAACCACTGCCGAGCCGACAATGCCGTAGCCGGATTCATCGGTGAAACCGGTCTTCAGGCCGTCAGCGTTGATCTTCATACCGAGCAGCGGGTTGCGGTTGATAAAGCTCTTGCCGTTGTAGTTGAAGCTGGCCTGCGCAAAGCTGTGGTAATAATCCGGGTACTCGCGGATCAGATAGCGGCCGAGCTTGGCGAGTTCACGCGACGTCATCAGATTGTCGCTGTGCGGCAGCCCAGTGGAATTGCCAAACGTCGATAGCGTCAAGCCGATGCGGCGCGCTTCATCAGTCATCAGCTTGACGAAAGCGGGTTCCGTCCCCGCCATGCCCTCAGCGGCGACGATGCACGCGTCATTGCCTGACGGGATGATGATGCCGAGCAACAGATCGACGAGCTTTACGCGCGATCCAGGCGGCAGCAACATGGAGGAGGTGCCGGAGCGGTCGCCGCCAGTTTGATAGGCAAAATCGCTGACCACGTACTCATCGTCGAAGGTCGCGCGGCCTTCCTTGAGTGCCCGGAAGATGACGGCAAGCGTCATTAGCTTGCTCATACTGGCCGGTGCCATCGGCTTGTCGCCATTCTTGTCGAACAACACCGCTCCCGTGCTGCCATCGATCAGTACGGCGAAATCCAGCGGCGTCGTGAAGACCTGCGCCTGGGCGGCGGTTGGGGTGAGCAGAGCGAGCACGAGTAAGCCTAGCCGTACCGCTGCGATAGGTCTACCAGCCATGCCGGAATGCCTCCTCAAAGTGAGTCCTGCTATGCGAACGGATATCCGGATGCTGGCTCTGGCACAATGGCGGGCGGCGCGGAGTCCAACGGAGTTTGGGGGGTACGGTTCTGGCGTGGTGTGCATGGTTGATACCTTGCGGGTCAAGTTAGCTGCCCAACGCACTGCAATCGTGCCCAATTGATCAACGATGCAGCCAAAGCAGGTTGTTCGGATGCGTTTTTCGCTAACGCAGAATGGCGGTGCCGATCAGGCTAACGATCAGGTCAGCAATGCCTGCCACAGCGTCAAGCCTGAATACGGGAACACTGGCGGTGACCGGTCCGTCGGCGGCGATGGCGATGACGTTTGGGTCGCCGGGATGCAGCGCCTCCCCTGGGGCGCTGGCTGCACGCCGCACTTCGAGTTTGGCTATGGCGGCGCGCTTAAACCCCTCGACCAGCACAAGATCGCACGGCGCTAACTTAGCGAGCATCGTCTCCAGCAGCGGCTCGGGCGCGCCGTCAAGCTCATGCAGCAGCGCCCAGCGGCGTTCGGAAATCAGCGCCACCTCCATAGCGCCGGCCGCCCGGTGACGGAAGCTGTCGGTGCCTGGCTGGTCAACGTCAAAGCCATGATGTGCGTGTTTTATGGTGGCAACGCTGTAGCCACGCTGGCGCAGTTCGCACACCAACCGCTCCGTCAGCGTCGTCTTGCCGGAGTTCTTCCAACCGGCGATGCCGAGCACGAACGGTTGCGACGGCTTGCCCGCAAGGATGCGCTCGGCTGCTGTCAGATCGGCCGGCGTATTGATGTTGAAGAACGGATCACCGCCGCCGTTGACCGCGGACTCGAACGGCACCGCGACCATCTGCCGGCCGTTGCTTTGCGCGAAGCTGGTGACCTTGCGGCCACCGCTTTGCAACCAGGTGGCGAGGGCGTCAGCCCATACCAGTGGCCAAAGTCCGGTCACATGATGCACGCCACTGTCAGAAGCGGCGATTATGGCGGTATCGGGTAGCTGTCCGGCGACGGCGCTAAGCCGTTCAACAAGGTCAAACGGCAGGAACGGCGTGTCGGTAGGAGCTGTCAGCAGCCAGCGCGGCGGCGGCTGCAATGCCTCAGCCCAGCGCAATCCCGCCAAAATGCCCGCCAGCGGCCCCGGCTGCCCCGCGATTGGATCGGCGAGAACCGGCAGGCCCGTTTCCGCCAGCACCGCATCACTGCCCGCATGATTGATCGCCAGAGCGCCAACCTGCGGCGCGATCCGCTCGCGCACATGCTGCAGCAGCGAGTGTGGACCCAGCCGCAGCGACGCCTTATCAACCCCGCCAAAGCGCGAGCCCCGGCCACCCGCCAGGATCACGCCAGCGCAATCCGACGTATCAACCGCCAAAGCCCATACTCCACGCGCTATTCCGGCCCCGCTCAGCCGGTTAATCCTGAGCGCTGCAACCGCATATCACGCCGGGTAAACAGAGCGCAGCCGTTGATCGAGCGTCACGAGCCGCAAGCCATGAACCGATGCCGTTGCCGCGATGATCGCGTCGGGCAGCTTCAACCGCGCCCGCCGCCTGAGCGCAATAGTCTCCGCCTCGACCGCAGCATCGATCAACAAAACCTCACAAAACGAAAGAAACTCTTGAATCCGAGCTTCGTCGGTCTGGGACAAGGCCGAGAAGCCAAGCAATTCCATACGACTGATCTGACTGACTGCGTTGCCTTGGTCGCCAATTGCCAGGGTCTTCTTCAGCTCCACAGCTGGCGCCGAGCCTCTGAGCAGTCCGATCACCATGTTGGTGTCGAGTAGGAACTCAATCCCACTCATCACGCATCGCCCTTTGGATTTCGACCGGGTCGCCTGCGAACGCTTTGCTATCCTTCAGCGTTCCAATGAGATCACTGATTCTGCGGGCTGGTTGCTCAACTTTCGCGCCGGTCCGTTGCAGCTTATCGATCAAGGCGATCAC